>JANQHJ010000123.1 GCA_028282745.1 Sedimentisphaerales bacterium
AATATAAGAAATGAGGTTAGAGCGATAACGCAGATACCGCCGTAAAAGAAGAATTGTTTTTTTCCTCGACATAATAAGCCCTTCCTAAGCTTAATACACCATTAAGTATCAGCCCCATCGAAAATGTCAAGAAAAATATGTATAGAACTGAGAATTATTTTGTGATTTTAGTGTTTCGTTACAAAATCAAGGCCAGGATGAAGGGTTTTTGTTAGTGGAAAATTAGCTTTACAGGCTCAGGATAAATCTTATTATAAACACTGTCCGTAAGTTATGTTAGGTGCAGCAGAAATATTTTTAAGTCGTTTTGCAATAAGGATAAAAATATGAATATCACGAAAAAGGCGTTCGGGACAACCCCTGATGGCCAGGAGGTTGAGCTTTATACCCTTACCAACGATAACGACATGACTATCAAGATTACCAGCTACGGAGCGATAGTGGTTTCGCTATTCGTACCTGATCAGGATGGTAAGGTTGCTGACGTTGTGCTTGGATATGAAAAGCTCGATGGATATTTGCAGAACGATCCTTATTTCGGCTGTATTGTGGGCAGATATGCTAACCGAATAGCTAAGGGCAAATTTTCGCTGGAAGGCCGGGAATATACATTAGCACAAAACAACGGCGAGAACGCTCTGCACGGCGGGCTTGTCGGTTTTAATAAAGTGGTATGGGAATGTGAGACTGTTCAAACCGATGACATTGTCGGGGTAAGGCTTAGCTATCTAAGTAAGAATGGCGAAGAAGGTTATCCCGGTAATCTGAATGTGAACATTCTTTATAGTATCAACAACAATAACGAGTTGAAAATAGACTGTGAAGCCACGACCGACAAGGCGACGGTTATTAACCTGACCCATCACGGCTATTTCAATCTTAAAGGCCATGACACAGGTGACATTCTCAATCATGAAGTAACGATCAACGCTGATAGATATACGCCGACCGACGAGACTGCTATTCCGACAGGAGAACTTGCCGATGTTGATGGAACACCGATGGATTTTCGCAGCGCAACGACCATCGGGGCTCGTATCGAAGATGACTTCGAGCAGTTAAAGCTTGGTAACGGCTATGACCATAACTGGGTAATCAACAGGAGCAAAGACGATCTCGCATTAGCTGCTAAGGCTGTGGATAAAACCAGTGGTCGAGTACTGGAAGTTTTTACAACCAAGCCCGGTGTGCAATTCTATACGGGTAATTTCATCGAAGGGCAAAAGGGAAAAGATGGCGCGGTTTACAAGAAACGTGGCGGATTCTGTTTTGAGCCGCAGTTCTTCCCGGACAGCCCGAACCAGCCGCAGTTCCCGTCAGCGGTATTGCATCCGGGCGAAGTATATCAACACAAGATGGCATACAAATTTTCTGTCTCTAAGTAGAAGCGGAAATGTTTTTTATAACCTTTTTTTAGAGATAGATCATGAATCTAAGAAATGTAGCGATCATAGCGCATGTTGACCATGGTAAGACCACCCTTGTTGACCAGTTGTTGTATCAATCGGGAATGTTCCGAGATGCCGAGCTCGATAAATTAGCAGGTGGCCAGCATGGATTGATAATGGACTCCGACCCACTCGAACGTGAGAGAGGGATTACTATCCTGAGCAAGAACTGCGCGGTTTATTATACCGATGAGGACAGTTCGGAATATAAGATCAATATCATCGACACCCCCGGCCACTCCGATTTCGGCGGAGAGGTCGAGCGTGTATTAAAAATGGCTGACGGCGTGCTGCTCGTTGTCGATGCTTTCGAAGGGCCGATGCCGCAGACACGTTTTGTTTTATCGAAGGCTTTGCATCACAAGCTAAAGCCTATTGTTGTAGTCAATAAAGTTGATAGAAAAGACGCTCGCTGTGACGATGTTGTCAACGAGGTGTTCGATCTTTTCGCGCAGCTTGAAGCAGACGACGACGCACTGGACTTTCCAGTAGTTTACGCTTCGGCGCGAGACGGCTGGGCGACAGAAGATCTTGAAAAGGAAAATAAAAACGTAAAGCCGGTCTTCGACGCTATTATAGAACATATCCCCGCCCCGACAGTAGATACTGAAGCTCCTTTGCAGGTGCTGGTAACGACGCTGGAACATTCGGAGTATCTCGGCAGGATAGCGGTCGGTAAGGTTTTCGCCGGTTCGGTTTCACATGCCGAAGCTGTAACGGTGATAGATATCGAGGATAAGCATACCCAGCAAAAAGTTGTAAAACTTTACGAGTTTCAGGGGCTGGGCAAGAGAGAGACAGAACAAATATTTGCCGGTGATATCTGTGCGATAGCCGGGCTTGACCCCGTTGATATCGGTAACACAATAGCCTGTGCGGAAAAACCAAACGCCCTGCCTATCGTTGCTATTGACGAGCCGACGATGAGCATGACGTTTAGGGTTAATAACGGGCCATTCGCCGGCAAGGATGGTAAGTACGTAACGAGCAGACAGCTTGGCCAAAGACTCGAAAAAGAACTGCAGCAGAATCTCTCACTGCGGGTTGAGCCGGGTGAGAGTACGGATGAGTTTAAGGTATCCGGCAGAGGGCTGATGCATCTTGGGATTCTGCTGGAGAATATGAGACGCGAGGGCTACGAGCTTTGTGTCGGCAAACCACAGGTCATTATCAGGATGGTAGATGACCACAGGCAGGAACCGGTCGAAAGGCTGGTTGTTGACTGTCCGATGGATTGTCAAAATTCTGTGATGAGCCTGATCGGTGACCGTCGCGCGGAACTTTTGACGATGGATGCTAAAAGCGGCAGTGACGATTTTGTGCACATGGAATTTCTTATCCCGTCGCGAGGCTTGTTCGGCCTGCATGCCAGGATGATGAATGCAACTAAAGGCCGAGCCATAATGCACCACACCTTCGAGCGATATGAACCAATGAAGGGCTCGATCCCGCAGAGACAGGCTGGGGTGATGGTGGCGACCGATACAGGCCAGGTCACAGCTTACGCTCTTGACGCTCTTTATGACAGAGGGATATTCTTTGTCTCGCCCGGCGAGCAGGTTTATGAAGGCCAGGTTGTCGGCGAGCACTGCAAAGAAAACGATATACCGGTCAATGCCAGCAGAACAAAACAACTTACAAACGTTCGAGCTTCCGGCAAAGATGATGCGGCCAAGGTCAGGCCAGCTCGCAAGATGTCACTGGAAGCAACACTGGAATATATCCAGGACGATGAGCTGGTTGAAATATGTCCTAACAGTATAAGGATGCGAAAGAGACTGCTCAAGGAGGTTGACCGCAAACGGGCCGCGAGAAAAGCAAAGTCCTGATCAAGACGGCTTATGGAAAAACCCCACTGTCGATTCCATGATTCGGGCGTAAAGAGCATGCGGTGTTTTCTGATCGTCCTGCTGTTTCAAATCTTCAAGATTAGCGAGACAATATTGACAGCCGAGCTTATTAAGATGGAAATCAACGTAGTCATACCAGTTGGGATCGAGCGTTTCCAGAAGGTAAGCTCCGACGGTACTACGCTTGGGACAACTTAACCTTTGTGACTGCCAGACCTCTGTCATCAAAGATTCGAAGTGCATCGAAGTTTCAGGCCCGGAAACATTTAGCTTTTGAATTTCCCTGTTTATCTCATCTATACATCGGTGCTTTATAACACCTACCCTGCTGGGAGTGAGTTGTAATGCTTTCGCGGTTTCGGCATTTGACAGCTGGCTGTAAAAAAGCAGCTCGATGACCTGAAGAGCTGTGAAGTTCAGCGACTTTTTAAAACGATTTATCACTGTGCTAAGAGCCTCGGTAAGTATTTTGTGTTGCTGGTCGTGAGATTCGTCGTTTCGCGCATAGAAACTGGGAGTCTCAGCGGCCCCCGGTATGATTTCGAAAGCGTCCGAAATACCGCTGTCGTTTTCAATTGGGAACGAATCCTGAATAAGGCAGATATTTTTTGAGCCTTTGCGGTAATTATCTATTATTTTTCGCCTTAGTAACAAGAACAAATAAGTCTCAAGCGAACAGTCGCCGCGGAAGTTGTTTAAGCTGTTAGCGAAAGAGATGAAAGTTTCCTGTACGACATCTTCGCAGTCGGCGCGTGGCGAAACCCTCGAACAGGCAAATGCAAGAAGCCTGCCTTGGTAGCGATCGACAAGCTGAGACCAGGCTTGCTGACTGCCCTGCTTGATCTGCTTGAGTAGATAATCTTCGGCCCGTTTATTATCGCTCATATTTTGTTTTGAAAATTAATTAATGATTCATGTCAATAATAAAAGCACAACTACGCCAACAATTATTAAAACTGCTGAGGCTATTTTAAGCGCTATTGAATAATATCCTCGGGTTGCGGCATTCAAGAACAAATATACCACACATATCAATGCAAATAAACCTATTGTCGAAAGTATTGTCCACGCCCAATCAGATCTTATGCCTGCGCGACGAGACTGAATTCTGCGGACGAGTTTTTCGATCTTATCAGAAGACACATCGATAAGGATTGCCTGTCGATAGATAAATTTTCTGCCTTGAAGCCGTTGTGTGAATATGTCTTCGATCATTCCCGAAATTTGTAAGTCCGAGAAAGAGATGGAATAATTATTGTTTCGATTTTCATTCTTGAGTCGCCGACCTACAAGACTGACAGCATTATTCATAGCTTCCTGACTTGCCCAGTTCTGATTTGTGCATGAACTGCTCGAGCGGGCAACGATATAATTTTTGTGCGGATTCATATTTGCAAACGCGGCGAAGCTATCTACCCACGGTTTACCAGCTGATTTACCCTGCAGGGTTCGAGTGAAGTTATTTGGCCATATAGTTTCTATCTCTATTCTTCCTGTCTTGGTGGCCTCTGAAGTTACTTTTATGTGTGGATATATGCCGATTTGAGATTTGCTTACATCCTTTGATTCGCTTTCCACGAATACGCTTTGATCGAGCTTTTTTTCAAGTATATTTGCAAGTTTATTGACAAGGTCTTTATCGTACTGCTCTCTGAAGATGATTATATCTGGTTTCTTTATTGAATATTCCAACCTTCTTTTTTTTGTCACATGTTCGTCTATATATTTTGCCAGTTCGGAACCAAGACTTTGCAGGGCTGATTCAATTGAAGGATATTGGTTGACCATGAACTGTTCTTCGATTCCCTGTGCCCATATACGCGGTAAGTTCTCAAGCTCGGATCTGCCCAGATCAGTTTCAGCTTCAGCTTCGTACGCATTATTGAGACTTAGCCAATGCTGTTCAATTGGCCGGACTATGTTATCCACTCGGGGCTGATGTGATACCCTTGCCGTCAATAATCCCATGACAACTAATAAGCCCAAAACAGATAGCAATCCAATACCGATATATCTTGGAGTTTTGTTTTTCGAAAAGAGTAATACTATTCCGACAACTATAAGGATTAGTAATGGTAAGCCTATAATACCTATTCTGGTTACTGTTGTAGCAGCATCGGCTTGGGCAGGTGTGTTGTTTATGATATATTCAGTTGGATATTCTGTGGTATTAACCTGGTTGGGTATGTTATATGCTACATACTCAACATTTTCTACCGAGCTGGTTCTGCTGGTTTTTAAACCCACAAAGAAAATGATAGACAAACCGAGCAAAGAAAGAAATGCGCCTGATAAGACTTTGGCGGTTTTATCTTTAGATACGATCAGTGTGACAATCGCCGTGACGATAAGGCCTATGAATAAAAGCAATATGGGCAGGGCTATTACAGCAGCCATTATTTATTCTCCTTCACTTGAGGTATAACGGAGTTTTGTGGTTCTCTTTTGGGCGGCCAGGCAAGGATGATGACCGAAGTGATGAAAAGCAGCCCGGTAAAAAACACAGCCTCACCGTCCATCCGGTTAAATATTTGTTCCATAGCGGGGCCGATCTGATTATTGTTTAGCATTTCAGTAAAGGCTGGTTCTTTAAGAAAGTGTGGGTGCACTAAATTTGTTAAAATTGCTATTACAAGAAGTAATCCAAGGATACCTACAGCAGCTCTTATGATATGCGCGGCTCCGCGGCTTCTTCGGCCGATGATAATGAAAAGGCCGGCGAGGATCATCAGAACGAACGCGACTACAAAGCCGATAGTTTCCATTAGCGCGGGCCAATCCTCATACCCAAACATGCGGTTAAATTCTTTAGCTAACTGAATGTCAGTTTTCATTAGGTACGGTATATGCAGAGCAACGAACAAGCCTACTAATATAGATAAAAACAGAAAGATATAACCTATACTCACTGAAAGATAGCCGAATGGGCTGGTTCTGTAATAGCTGCTCGATGGTAATGAGGCTGGCCCTGAAACAGGTTGTGCTATTGGTTCCGGGCCCGTCTGTGCTTCGACGACAGCTTCTGGCTCAGCGGCAGGCGAATCCTGTTCGGTTTGTACGACAGGTGTTTGCTGTTGAACCGGCAACGATTGAGGCTGAACCCACGGCGGGGAGTTATACTTCTTTTTGGTTGGCGACCAGTCGTTAACCAATCTCCCCTTGCTATCAGTAAATTCTCCACAGGCGATCATTATGATATCAATTATAGTGCCGATACCGAACACTCCACCAGTGAACAGCCACAAAATACCGGTTCCTATCTTACCTACATAGAATCTTTGCAGGCCTGGTATTGGAATGATCAATGAAAGTATCAGTGCTGCGGTTCTGCTGTATGGTGACGAGCCGCCCATAGGTAATGGCTTTGGTGTTACTAAACGTGACCCTTTTTTACCGGTAGCGAAAAGGAGAACGAAAAATGTAATGCCGGGGAAGACCATAAGTACTATAAAAATAAATGACTCATCGCTACGCATACGGAAATTACCCAATGCTATCATGGCAAAGAACGATAGTTGCAGGCTCAGCCACATCAAAACAGGTCTCACCCAATAGGTATAATGGTTGTAGAAGTATTTGGTGTTGATCTTTAACAGGCACATAAAGGCCAATAAAATGCCTCCGATGCCGAAAGCGACAAAACTTGCGAATTCCTCATTATCATTAGTAAAACCGGACGCGATAAGCAGTGTTAGCCCTGTTCCTAATGCTAAAACTAATCCGACTGTCCATAGAATTTTCGTGTAATGAGGCAATGGAATCCCAAAGGTCGGCGGTGGTGTTTTAGCTATTACAGGAGCTGCGCCAGGCGATGGATTAAAAGGCGGTGTTTGACCAGCAGGAGTAATTGGCTGCGGCGATTGAGCCACAAATGGAGCTTTGCCCTTGCCCCCAACGGCCGGGCCGTAGTAAGGGCTCAATATCTGTACCGCCATAGAGGTACCAGCCAGTACGCAGATGAAAGGAACGACTGACAAAGATGAGCTTAATAATATCATTGTAAGAACAAATCCTGCTATACTCATGAGCAGTGCGTATTTTAATGAAACACGCATATCCCGCCTTGGATTAGTTAGCTTTCTCCAGTCGAAAATACATAACGGTGCTGCCAGCGCTATCCAGGAGATTGCGAAATGTATCCAAACTTTTTCACCTGTAGGAGGTCCCTTGAAGACAGTTATTGCAAATAATAAAAACACAGCTAAAAATGAAGCAGCTATGGCAATGCCGATACCCCGACTATTAGGATCGAGGTGCCTGGTATGATTGGGATGGAAACGTTTTGATATAGTCCCTGCGCAAATAGCGCTCATTCCGAGTATTGTTATCACATGAATAAAAAAGTTTCCTTTGCCGGTTAGTAATGCACCACCTATAGCGAAAGCAAGCAAGGTATAAAACGCCAGGCTTTCTCTTTGCTTTTTGCTCATAGTATCCGTAGTTGAGCCGGGCTGAGGCTGAGTGTACTTAACGCCGGCAAATGAAGCAACTTCGGTCATAACTTTCTTACCGACACCGTCGATCTGCTTTCCTACCGTATCGAATTTCCTGGTGAAAGTACCAGCTGTATTGTTTGCCGGTGGCGGAGTATGTTGTTGCGATGTGTTAGACTGGACTTTTTGAGCTACTTTTTCAGCTATAACAGAAAGGCTCTCTGGTGAAAAATGCGAGACGCTCTGCTGAATGTGCTCGGTGCCGAAGATATCTTCGACCATTTCCTGAGCGGTCAAATATCTATCTTCGGGATCTTTGGCCATAGCTTTTTTTATTGCTCTTGCGAAAGGCTCTTCGATATTCGAGACATCCGGCTCCGATGAGAGGTGTTTCATCAGAACTTCGCCGGGACTTGCACCGAAGAACGGTACCTGGCCTGTCAGCATTTCATATAGCAGCACGCCAAGAGCGTATATATCAATGCTTCTATCGTAACGGCCCTTGCCGATTTCCGGGGCCATGTAATGCACGGTTCCGACGGTGATGGTCTGGCCGCTGTGTCTGCTGGCAGAAATCGCTTTAGTCAGGCCGTAGTCGCCGATCTTGACGTAGCCGTTCTCATAGAAAATGTTGCCTGGCTTTAAGTCACGATGCACTATACCGTGCTCATGCAGATAAGATAGACCTTTTGCGATTTCGCGCAAAAAGAAAGCAGCCTTTTGAGTACCAACTCCGCCGGGCGATTCATTTATCAGATCACGTAAGGATAAACCGGACACGAATTCCATTATCACAAATGGCTGGCCCTGGTGATTGTGTTTAACGTCGAAGATTGAAACGAGGTGCGGGCTCTTGAGGTTCATGCACTGGCTGATACCGCGAAGTTCGATCTGCTCGTAGTTCTGTATCTCTTTAAGGGCGACCTGCCTGCCGCTGTCACTGACAGCATAATAGACCTCACCGAAACCGCCCCGCCCCGCGGCCCTTTGTATCGTATAGCCTTCGAGAGGCCTGTCGCCATGTTTGTATCTAAAAGAGTGCATCAGTTTTTCGATCCGAGTTTAAGTTATATTGATCTATCCTGCTATTTAAATTCAGTTATTACCATGGTCAAGCCAAAAACGCTCAAGGGCTTATTTAAAGATAAAGCAGCGGTTGCCTGTTTCGATCTACATACCAACTTACCCTGCTGAAGCGTTAAAGCTATTCTTGAATCGATATCGGCGCAGATATGGTTACCACCTTGCGGCCCTATGAGTATATCACGGTCAAGAAGAATAATATCACGAACGTCAGCCCTGCCGAGTTGTGCTGAAGTCAGTTGGAGCATTGCAGTAGTGCTGGCTGCGTTTGGCAGTACGAACTTCATTCGACATCTCGCTGAAGCGGCAACCTTATCACCGGTAACAAGCAATTTTTCTAATGTACTGCTGCTATTGATAGTTATCGGTTCGGCGCTTTTAATAAAATAGTCTTCGCCTGCCCGTTCAATCGTCATTGTCGGCAAGTCAGGCTCAGCCATTAATCCAACCGTCGGTCTGGCTGACGAGCTTATGGCGCCGATAGTAACTTTATTTTCAGGGACTACTAAATAGCTGCCGATCCCGTCGATCTGCAGGACAAACTGCCCGGGTAGTTTCTGATTATTGTTTTGCTTAGAAACAGGCTCTTTAGACAGGTTGCTATTTGTTTCCTGATGATCGTTTGTCATAAACAGTTTTTCCTGAACAGGCGATTCATCTGATATAAGCCCCAATGGCCCGATCCTCAGGGCCTCTAACGATTCTGCTCCTTTAACAGCCTGGTCTATCGCTTTATCCAGCCAACTGGCACTTGGTAACAGTATCTGCAGTTTGTTGAGTATTTCAACCGCATTTCTGAACTTTGCTTGGCCAAGCAATTCTGCTGCGAGTTTACACTGTTTTACTATTAGCGACAACTCTTTAACTGATGATGTCTGGGAGGTTATCAGATGGAGCTTTTCCAATAGATTTTCTGCCAGATCGATACGCCCTGCGTTGAGATAGCACGTTATGATGTCGGCCGTCTTTGATCTGACTGTTGCGGTAACGGCGGTGAGTTTCTTGTTTTGGACTGGCAGGTCTGTGTTATTGGTGAGGATTTCAACGGCCTCTTCGATATCTTTTCGATTAACCGCTTCTTCAATACTATTTATCAAGGCGTCGATTCTTAATCTCATATCAGCAGCTTCATCCAGAAGCAAATTTGCGTTATAACCTTTCTGATCTGTATCATTAATTATTCGTTCGCCGACACTAAGAAAGCCGTCTTTGATCTGACCTCTGGCCCGATCGATCCTGTTCTGTTTTAATTTTTGATTGTTGAGTTTTTGGGACATTGTCAAACATATTTTTTTTCGCAGCTCAGCTGCCGCAGGAGTATTGCCTGCGAGTTTTTCGGATTTGGTGCAGTCGGCAAGAGCGAGCTCGGCATGGCCTGCGGTGAAATGTTCAGTTGCCCTTTTCAGCAAGGCTTTGGCGAGTTTGCTGATGAGGTTTTGTCCCTTGCGGTGACTTTGAAAGACCTTGTTGTTCGCCAGTGCGAAGGCTTCGTCAAGTCGTCCGTCAGACAGGGCAACCTCAGCTTGTTTTATGCTCAACATTAACACTTCTTACGCTCCTTGGGCTCTGTTATGAGTATTGTAATTTACCATTTTAGCGTAACTTACGCAAATTTCTGCGTTTTAGGCGGATAAGGGAGCTTTTTAGAACGGGCACTAAAGCTCCCCCGCCGCTTTGGTTAGTTCTGCATGGCAGGAGTTGCCGCAAGTTCAACTTCAATCGATTCGGTCTTTCCGTAAAAATGCTCATCTATTTGCGCAAGCAGATCTTTCTCAGTTACGGTATCAATAGGGATTGATTCTACGAATGCGCTTTCATGGGCTAATACTCTCTCGGCGACATCAAGACGCTTTTTGATCTTATTGATGAGCTTTTCGGTCTGGGCGAGCTTACTGTTATCGACTTTGAACTTCGAGTTGACAGAAGCGGCTTTGACCAGGCGATACTGACTTTCGAGCCCGGAGATCTTATCAGCGAGCAATCTTTTCTGGGCCTGGGTTTTATCAAGAAGCTGCATTGCTGCCGTCAGTGATTTCTCACGTGAACCGAGCAGCTTGTATTTGCTGGCCAGTACGAGCTCGGCTTCTTTGAATCTTTCGAAGCGTGAAGCCAGATCAGCTTTTACCTGTTGACGGGTGTAATTTCTGTCACCGAAGTTATAGCTTGCGTGATGAACATTGAGAGCTGCGCTTAACTTTTCGATCTTGTTCTGCTGATCCTTAATAGAATCTTCGCTTCGTGAGATGTCCGACTTTAATGCGGCTATCTCGACCTCTTCGGCTGCGATCAGCCTGATATTAGCGTGCATCTCCGGGATGATCTCTTCGAGAAGATCCTGCGCCCGTTGCAGTTCGAACTCGACAGAAATGTTTTTAGTGACGGATTCTCGTGCCATTCTGGCGGAGCTCTTGATATAGCTGACAAGGTCCTTACCGAAGACCAGTGCTCCAATGACAAGAGCGATCGCCAGTACGATCAGAATTTTTCTTAGACATTTAAACATTTTCATACTCCTTAAAATCTTTCGAATCTTTTCAATCTTCAGCTTGGCCGACCATCGGCCACAATGGGATAGTCGCAGCCCGATCCTGAGAATTTCACGACCGGAGCTAAAATTTTGGAAAAAATATAAGAATTTCTCGGATATGACGAGTTTTCAGCTTACTATTGTAAATGATTGTAATAAACAGGGTTATAGAAACTCAAAAGGCTTTTGCTTACGCAAAAAGCTTACCTGGGCATAGGCAAAATGCTGAAATTTTGCATTAAAACTCATTTGAAGCGCAAAAACTTGAGCAGTTTTTTAAAACAGTCGTAAAATGAAAAGAGGGAAAAACTTTTCAAGAGCAGGATGCTATTAATTGTAAAGACCCAAAAGCACGGCGAATTGTCGAAAGGAAAATAAAGTAAAGCTGTTGCTTTTGGGTTTTTTGCTCTGAATCAAAAAAAGGCCCTTTGAATTACCAAAGAGCCTTTTGGAATTTTAGTTTGAACTGTTCTTATAATTCGACGCCGGCAGGGTCACCACCTTTTTCTTTCATCTTATTGAGATAAACATTGTAAATCTCAGTAAGCTTCTGTACAGATTCTGTGATTTTGCCCATGTCTTCTTTTATGGCCTTAGCCTTATCGCCCATTGCTTCGGTGATAGGAACGCTCTTGAGGTCTTCCATTAATTTTACAGCGTCTTTTTGTTTGGCCGCGATCTTATCTTTATACTTGATTGCTTCTTTCTTTAGCTGATCAACGTCCATTTTTTCCGCTTTGGCCTTAGCTTGTTCGATTGTGATGCTATCATCGTCCCCGCCGCAGCCGGTAAGACCTACGACAAATGCCGCCAGAAGCGCTATAAGCATTAGTTTTTTGAACTGGTTCATTGTTCTGTCTCCAAAAAAATATTATTCATCCATGATTTACTTATTTAATAGTCGTTAATATAGAAAGCATTTAGCCAATTGCAAGCATAAACTACTGCGACTGAGCCTAAAAAAGAGTTTCTTGAGATTTTTGTTAGTTAAGGTAAGATATTGTGTAAAAATAGTGTTAAAAGCGAGCAGCGAAGCCAAAGGGGCAGCTATGTTATATGATTTATTGGCTCAGGCAGAACCCGATACGGGGGATGTAATTTGGACTTTTGTATTAGGGGCCATATTATTGGTGACGGCAATAGTGGTTCTTATATGTCTTTATCGCTGTTCGCAGCAATCCAGCCAAAGCAATTCGAAGGTCAGCGCCAAGATGATGGAGCTTGAAAGAGAGCTGCAAAAGATGAAAAATAAAGACTGATTCCGCTGGTTGCGAAATACGATTGAATCTGTTATATATCAGGGACCAGATTGAAATTGTAATTACAGGCGATCAGATGGAAACAGCAGAACTCAAACAGGCTATCACAGATTTGTCGGCTCGGATCGAACAGATCCGGGACTGGCTTTGACTTACCGACCAAACTTTCCGAATTAGAATCTCTCGAACGAAAAGTAGCCCGGCCTGATTTCTGGGACAATCAGGACAAAGCCCAGGCAACCGTTACTAAGTTAAGCGCGCTAAAGGCCATGACCGGGCCTGTAAAAGAAGCCTTGCAACAAGCCCGGGATATGGCCGAATTGTTCGAGCTTGCCGTCGAAGAATCTGATCAGCAGACGCTCGAACAGATCGAGATGGATCTTGAGCCACTCGCAGAGAAATGCGAGCAGATAGAATTAACCGGCCTGCTCAGTGGTGAGTATGATTCTAACAGTTGCTTTTTCAGTATCCACGCTGGAGCCGGCGGAACGGAAAGCTGCGACTGGGCATCTATGCTGCTTCGAATGTATGGCAGGTATTTCGAGCGGAACAAATATAAATTCGAAGAGTATGAAATAACACCCGGCGAAGAGGCAGGTATTCGATCGGTTACGCTTAGGGTGAGCGGGCCTTTTGCTTATGGCAAGCTGTCGTGTGAGCGCGGTGTGCATAGGTTAGTGCGCATCAGCCCGTTCGATTCAAATGCCAGGCGGCACACAAGCTTCGCAGCGGTGGATTGCATACCGGAATTCGAAGATGATATCGATGTGGAAATTGATGAAGAGGATTTGCGAATCGATTTTTACCGGGCAAGCGGTGCGGGCGGCCAGCATGTCAACAAGACAAGCTCAGCCGTTAGACTGACTCACTTGCCGACCGGAATAGTCGTACAGTGCCAGAACCAGCGCAGCCAGCATAAGAACCGGGCGTCGGCGATGAAAGTACTCAAAGCACGCCTGTATATTCATGAGCAGAAAAAACGCGACGCGGAACTGGCGAAACTCTATGGTAATAAAGGCGAGATCGCATGGGGCAATCAGATACGCAGCTATGTTATGCAGCCTTATCAAATGGTAAAGGATCATCGTACAGATCACCAGGTCGGTAATGTCGATGGGGTGATGGATGGTGATATAGAAAAATTTATTGAAAGTTATTTACGACACAAAGCAAAGGACAGGAGTAATAAACAATGAAAGATATTGTGAAAGTACAAGTCACGGCGAAAAAAGGAGAACTTGATAAATGCGAGACCGACCTGCTTTGTGTGGGTCTGTTCAATGAGCCAAAGGGGCTGGACAAAACGCTTAAGCAGCTTGACGCCAAACTCGACGGTGCCATTACAAAAGTAATGGAACTTGGCGACTTCGAGGGCAAAGCCGGCAGCAGCAGTCTTATCTATACGAATGGGCAGATAACTGCCAAGCGAATTCTACTTATTGGTCTTGGCGATAAGAAAAAGGTAAAACTTAATTGTATTCGCAGCGCAGCTGCCAGTGCGGCCAACAAAGCTGTATCGATGAAGGTTGAAAAAATAGCACTTGCTTTGACTACCGGCAAAAAATTCGACTTTGTAAAAAGTGGACAGGTCATGGCAGAAGGCGTTCATTTCGGTGCTTATAGATATGACGAGTTCATGACTGATGAAGAAGACAGCAGAAGCACTTCAATTTCTGTCCAATTGATCGGCCCCGACGCTGCGGCGGTAAAGAAACTTTCTAAAGGCGCCGATGCCGGCTCTGCGATAGGTATTGCCCAGAGTTTAGCCCGGACATTATCTAACCGCCCTGCTAATGTTGTATATCCGGAAAAGCTCGCTGCCGAGGCACAGAAAATTGCAAAGGCAACAGCCGGTTTGACTTGTACTGTTTTTGACGACAAACAGTTGAAGCAGAAAAAAATGGGCGGCATTCTTGCCGTTGGCCAGGGCTCAGAGCACAAACCGCGGATGATCATTTTGAAATGGACACCCAAAAAAGCTGCTGCTAAGAGCCCACATGTCGGTCTTATCGGCAAAGCTGTAACCTTCGATTCCGGCGGGATCAGTATCAAGCCTTCAGCTAATATGGGCCAGATGAAAATGGATATGACGGGCGGAGCAGTTGTTCTGGCTACCATTAAAGCGGTTGCCGAATTAAAGCTGCCTGTCAAGGTGACCGCGGTGATTTGTTCAGCAGAGAACGCACCGGGCGGCCATGCTTATAGACCCGGCGACGTCATCACTTCTTACAGTAAGAAAACTATCGAAGTTTTAAATACCGATGCCGAGGGCAGACTGTGTCTTTGTGACGGCATCCATTATGCGAAAGAGCTTGAATGCGAACCGATTATTGACATAGCCACTCTGACCGGCGCCTGTATGGTAGCCCTTGGAAGTCATAAAGCCGCCCTTATGGGTAATGACACCGCATTGTTAAAGAGCCTGCAAAAAGCATCGGATGACAGCGGTGAGCCTGTCTGGCCGATGCCGAGCGGAAGCGAATACACTAAAGAGATGAAAAGTAAAATCGCTGACCTTAAAAATATCGGTTCACGCTACGGCGGAGCCTGTACCGCGGCATCATTCCTTGGCGAATTTGCCGGCGATACAAAATGGGCCCATCTCGATATAGCCGGCAAGATGGAACCGTCAGAGCCTATTAAGAATATAACTACAGACGGATCGATAGGCTTTGGCGTAAGACTGTTCGTTAGTTTTTTAAGCAAGGTATGCGGTAAATAATTTGCTTTTTAAGGAAGGTTAAGATGCGTATTAACAAGAAGAATTTACTAATAGTAATGTTTCTGGTAGGTGCTGTAAGCGCAACTTCTTTTTGTGAGGTACAGACCTCATTAAAGAAAGTTTATATTGATGAGCTCGGAGCATCTAAAGCAACGTCCGGCTGGGGAACAAGCCAGGCCAATAAATCGATAGACGGCTATCCCCTCCGCATAGGAGGTCGTGAGTTTGATCGTGGGATTGGTACTCATGCCAACGGCCGAATGGTCATTGAGCTAAATGGCGCCGGCAAAGAGTTCCATGCTTTTGTCGGAATTGATGATGAAGTGGGCGATTTGGGAGGAGATGCTGAATTTCTTGTAGTCGCTGACTCTAAGATTGTCTGGAGTAGCGGCCGGATGGAAGGCCGGCAGGAAGCGAAAGAAGTAAATGTGGACTTGACTGGCGTAAAGCAGCTTCAGCTTGTAGTAAAGCAGGCTGATGGTGACAACTATCACGATCACACCGATTGGGCGGATGCTTGGATAACGCATGTGCCGGGCGCGACAATAAAAGCTATCATGCCGCCTAAACCCAAGCCATATATCCTTACACCCAGGCCCGGCTCGGCCCCGAGAATCACGGGCCCGAAAATATTCGGTGTTCGACCGGGTAATCCGTTTTTATTTACAGTCACAGCTACCGGTGATCGGCCGATGAATTTTGAAATTAAAGGTTTGCCTCAAGGATTGAAGCTCGATAGCAAAAGCGGCAGGATAACAGGCAAGGTCGATAGTCGCGGTGAGTATAAAACAACGATAACCGCAACTAATTCAAAAGGTAAAGCCGAGCGCGAGTTTCGCATTGTAGTCGGTGATACGATTTGCCTCACCCCGCCGATGGGCTGGAATAGCTGGAACTGCTGGGCCTGTGCCGTTGATGATGAAAAAGTTCGTACGACTGCTAAGGCGATGGTAGATTCCGGCCTGATAAATCACGGCTGGAGCTATATCAACATCGACGACTGCTGGATGCGTAAAGAAGGCGATGACGACCCGGCGATCGGCGGACCTGCCAGAGATTCCGAGGGCAATTTAATTCCAAACGCAAAATTCCCGGACATGAAAGGCCTTACGGATTATATCCACGACCTTGGTTTAAAAGTTGGTACATATATTTCACCTGGCCCGACAACCTGCCAGAGATACGTCGGCAGTTGGGAGCATGAATTACAAGATGCGATACAGTTTGCCCAGTGGGGATTCGATTATTTAAAATATGATTGGTGTGGCTATTCGAAAGTATCGGGCAATAAGACTCAGCAGGACTTGCAAAGACCTTATATTCTGATGGGCCAGATACTCAAAAAGGTTGACAGGGATATTGTTTACAGTCTTTGTCAGTACGGTTGGGGTGAAGTTTGGAAATGGGGTGCTGATGTCGGCGGTAATTGCTGGCGGACAACGGGAGATATTCGCGATACGTGGGACAGTATGGCTGGGATAGGATTCCGCCAGGCTGATCTATATCAATATGCCTCGCCGGGCCACTGGAACGATCCTGACATGCTGGTCGTCGGTAAGGTAGGCTGGGGCCCGAATCTTCATGATTCGAGATTAACCCCTGACGAACAGTACACACATATTAGCCTTTGGTGCCTGCTAAGCTCACCTCTTTTAATAGGTTGCCCTATTGAGCAGCTCGATGAGTTTACTTTGAGCCTGTTAACCAATGATGAGGTTTTGCAAGTCAACCAGGACCCGCTTGGAAAGCAGGCAAGGCGTATTAAAAAGGATGGACCGAAAGAGATATGGGCCAAGGAAATGGAAGATGGCAGTATGGCTGTCGGTTTGTTCAACCGTGATGATTTTGATTCCAGGACAATTGAGCTGCGATGGTCTGACCTCAAGCTTAATCAGTTCTATAGGGTCAGGGATCTCTGGCGGCAAAAAGATATCGGGGTATATGAAGATGGAATTGATGCTATAGTGCCTGTTCACGGAGTTGTGATGCTTCGTATTTGGCCGATACCAAAAACGGCTGCTATGCAAATGAGAAAGATCGGCAAATTGCCGGAGCCTAAATAATCATTAATTAGTACAAGGATTTAGAATGGATCTGGAAAGAATTGAAAAGGCGACGCTGGAAATTCTTGAATCTGTAGGGGAAGACCCGCAGCGTGAAGGATTAAAGCGGACGCCTATGCGTGTCGCGCGAATGTATGAAGAATTATTGGCCGGGGCGAAAGAAGACCCTAAAGAACATTTGACGAGCATCTTCAATGAGGATTACGACGAAATAGTTTTATTGCGCGACATACCATTTTTCAGTATTTGTGAACACCACCTCATGCCGTTTATAGGTAAGGCCCACGTGGCGTACTTACCTGCAGGTGTGGTACTGGGCGTTAGCAAGCTTGCCAGGATAGTTGATTGTTTTGCCAGGCGATTACAGGTTCA
Organism: Sedimentisphaerales bacterium; assembly: GCA_028282745.1. Lineage (GTDB taxonomy): Bacteria > Planctomycetota > Phycisphaerae > Sedimentisphaerales > Anaerobacaceae > JANQHJ01. Next base: position 17,758 of record JANQHJ010000123.1, read on the forward strand.
GGAAAGGCTCACCGATCAGATTGCTGATTTCCTGATGGAGCACTTAAAACCTCAGGGCTCAGCTGTAGTGCTCGAAGCATCACATAGCTGTATGACTATCCGGGGTATTAAAAAACCGGGTTCAACCATGGTGACTTCTTCGGTACGTGGTATCTTCAGGAAGGACCCGCGAAGCCGAAGTGAGGTCATGAGCCTTATACACAATGGTAATAAGTAAGTGGGTTGTTATGCATCGACTGGTTAGAAAAGTAAGATTTTTCACAAATCCGTTCCTCGACGCCAGGGCCGTTGGTTCGAATTCTTACGGCGGCAAACCGTGTGGAGAGGGACTTGGCATATTTTTGGAATTAGAAGTCGGCCTTGTCGGCCAGGCCGAGCCGGCGAGCGGCTTCGTTGTTAATGTTGTAGATATCGACAAAATCGTTCGCCAATTCGCCGTACCTGTTATCGAAGAAGCTGTAAAGCAGCAGTATAGACACACAAAGCATATTGGCTCGGTAAAACTCAATACTCTGATGGCTGAGGTACGTGATGTGTTAAAAGGCAAATTCGACAACGCGATGCTGATTGATATGGCATTACATTTAAGCCCGTATAGGAAGATAGCTTTTGACTGTGAGGATATGAAGATGTTCTATTTGAGCGAGAAATTCGATTTCGCGTCGATGCATAAATTGTGGAATAATGAACTTTCTGAGCAGGAAAACTTCGAACTGTTCGGCAAGTGTGCGAATCCTAACGGCCACGGCCATAATTACGTAGTCGAAGTTACTGTAAAAGCACCGAGCGATGAAGAGATACGCATCGGCGATCTTGAAACGGCTGTTGACGAAAAATTTATTAAGCTGGTGGATCATAAAAATCTAAACGCAGATGTTGACCAACTAAAAAACATCAACCCAACGATAGAAAACATCGCGAGCTTCGCTTGGGAAAAACTAAACGGCCAGTTCGGCACCGCTAAACTGCATAGCGTCAGTGTTTGGGAAAGTGATCGTACTTTCTGCACGTACTACGGCTGATCTTACCATGGTAAAGTCAGTGACGATAGATCAACAGTTACTCTGCCGGACAAAAATAAAAAAGCCATCAGCAAACCAAGCATTATCAGTGTCAACTGGATTAGCCTGGCATCGTGCTGCCGGTTAAAAGTTTTATTTTTTACCCTGAGCTGTTTAATCTGGGTTTTTATCTGCTTCCTGCTCATAAAGACTCGACATGTAATTAGATGTATAAAATGTGATGCAATACTTCTATATTAAAAATATAAGAAATATTTATAGGGTGAGCAAATCTTATGCTGAAATAGGCCTTTTAGCCCATTTCTTTGCTGATTAAGAATATGATTTTTTTCGCCACTTTTGCCTTTGAGCCAAGTTCAAGCTTTATCCATTTTTGCTCTGGCATTTTTATTTGGATGTGTGTCTCGTCAGATGCGATAGCATCGGGCTTGTTAGCGATTATCATATCGAGTTTTTTATTGATCAGCTTTTTTTCGGCATTTATCCGCAGGTTCTTATCTTCAAGTGCAAAGCCCACAATGAATTGATCAGTCTTTTTATTTTTCGACGCCCATGCAAGAATGTCCTTAGTCGGTTTGAGCTTTAAGGTAAGAGCCTCTGTTGTTTTTTTGATCTTATTTTTACGAGGTCTGGAGACAGTATAATCAGAAACTGCAGCTGCCATTATCAAGCAATCACATTTCGTCAAAAACTTTTTAACCGCCTCGAACATTTGCCCTGCACTATCTACACCGACGAAATCTACACCGATGGGAGGCTGCATATCAGATGCGCTTATAAGTGTGGCGCTGTGTCCGGCCTTTAAAGCCGCGGCTGCTAATGCGTAACCCATTTTGCCGCTGCTTGTGTTGGAGATAAATCGTACCGGATCAATATACTCACGTGTGCCGCCGGCTGTAATTAGGAAATGAATTTTTTGTGTTTTAGCCACAATAGTATCGAAACTATTTATTGTTCTTATTTCGAGGCGAGCGATTTGATCGCCTTTACTATATCTTCAGGCTCAGCCATTCTGCCTATCGCTTCTGTCCCGCAGGCGAGTCTGCCTGTAGCCGGGCCTACTAATTCAGCGCCGCCTTCTTTAAGTTTTTGTATGTTTTGCTGTACAGCCGGGTTTTCCCACATATTATTGTTCATTGCCGGCGCTATTAACGTCTTTTTGTTCCAGCCTGCACAAAGCATGGTACTCAGCAGATCATCGCAGATTCCGTTCGCAATTTTGCCGATGATATTTGCCGTTGCCGGAGCCAGCACAATAATCTCTGCCCATTCGGCAAGACTGACATGACCGATCTCATATTCTTCAGGCCCGTTCCAGAGATTCGTATATACCTGTTGTCCTGTCACTGCTTCGAAGCTTTTAGGCCTGATAAGCTCACACGCGCTTGCTGTCGTTACTGTCTTTACTGTCGAGCCCGCACCGGTTAGTTTACTGGCAAGAGCAACAGCTTTATAAGCTGCTATACCGCCGCTTACGCCAAGTAAGATCTTTAGAGAATCGAGTTTGCTGGTGTTGTCTGCCACTTCAATAGCTCTTTAATGTTACATGTGTTTTATCATGCCGGTCGTGTCATCAATCGCGATCTTGTCTTCCATGATCTCCTGGATAATGATCTCCAACTGGGTCTTGCCGTCAGTATCTTCGATCAGTGCACGGCTGCCTTGCATCATCTCTTCGAGCCTTCTCTGAACAAGTGCGGTGAGTTTGAATCTGCCGCCAACTTTATTGATCAGTTCGGTATTTTTGAGTGCTTCTATCATTATTGCTCTCCGTCGGTATTTCCAATTATTTGCGCGACCTCATTTACCGCCTGTTCGAGGTCGTCGT
>JANQHJ010000103.1 GCA_028282745.1 Sedimentisphaerales bacterium
TTATCGTTTGCTTGATGGCTTACAAAACTTTGTACATGAGCTACTTATCGAAAGACAAAAACCGCCCGAGTTCTTGTGAAAAAACGGGTACTCGCGTCAATTAAGAAATAAGCCTTTTATTTCACAGGAATGAGGTTTACGTTGCCGAGCTTTACGCCTTTCTGGCTTAGGATCTGCTGAGCGACGTTGTTGATGTCTTTGGCTTTTCCCTTGAGGGCGATGAGTTCCATGCAGTCATGATGGCTGAGGTGGATGTGCATTGAGCTTATTGTGCTAAGCAGGTTCGAGTGCTGCAGGTTGGTAAGTTTTTTCATAAGGCCGGTGCTGTGGTGGTCGTAAACCAATGAAACTACAGCGATGGCTGGGGTGTCTGGTTTGTCGAGTTTTTCTTTGCTTAGTTCCTTGCGGATCAGGTCGCGGACGGCCTCGGAACGGTTTTGGTATCCCTCTTTGGCGATGAGCTTATCAAAATCTTTAAGCAGTTTTGGTTCTAAAGATATGCCTATTCGTTCGAGAGATTTCATTTTATATATTTGTCCTTTTGCTCTTGTGATAATACTTCGTTCAATGACCCGCTGCGAAAGCCTGTTAAATCCATTGCCACAAATTTAAAGCCCAGAGATTTTAACTTATCAACTATCATTTTTCTTTTCTGTGGGGCCATCATCAATTCCATGTCTTCTGGGTGCAGTTCAATCCTGGCCAAGTCACCATGATGGCGGATCCTGAATTCGACAAGGTTCATATCTGCGAGGAATTCTTCTGCGAGTTCTACCTGCTTGAGCTTGTCTTTGGTTATCTGTTGTCCATAAGGTACCCGTGAGGCCAAACATGGCGAGGCTGGAAGTTCAGCGGTCGGGAGTTTCATTTTCTTGCTTAACAGCCTGATGTCAAGCTTAGTCAGCTCTGCGTCAATAAGCGGTGAAGCGATGCCTAATTCGTCGGCGGCTTTATTGCCGGGACGATAGTCCTTAGTGTCGTCGAGGTTATGGCCGCATGCGATGGTGTCGAAATTTTTCTTTTTGGCGAGACTTTTCATCTGGTCGAACAGGTGACTTTTACAGAGGAAGCAACGGTCGGCTTCGTTAGCCAGATAGGCGTCATCACTAAATTCCTGTGTTTCGATAGTAATAAGCTCGGTGCCAATCCTTTGAGCAAGCTTATTTGCCCTTATATATTGACTGGCAGGTAGTGAAGGGCCTTTCGAGATACAGGCGGTAACGTTCTCAGCACCAATAGCATCAACAGCGGCTTGCAACAGGAACGTACTATCCACACCTCCGGAAAAGGCGATGAGCATTTTGCCGCAGCTTTTGAGAATGACTTCTAATTTTGTAAGTTTTTCTTCGGGACTAATCATTAGCGTCTTCAGCCCTTTTATTTATTAAGCTTGCGCTGACAGCGGCGGAAAAGCCGTTGTCAATATTTACTACACTAACTCCCGAAGCGCAGCTGTTTAACATTGTCAGCAAAGCGGAAATACCGCCTAAGTTGGCTCCGTATCCAACGCTGGTAGGCACGGCAATAACCGGGCAATCGACTAGTCCGCCTATCACGCTTGCTAAGGCTCCTTCCATACCAGCTACTACAATTACTACATTGGCTGACTGGAGCTGTTCAACTTTGTCGAATAATCGATGCAGGCCGGCAACGCCGACGTCGCAGATCAATTCTGTCTTCTGGTGCATTGCCTCGGCGGTTATCTTGGCTTCTGTAGCTACCGGCAAATCTGAAGTGCCGGCTGTAACTATTGGTATAGATGACTTTGATAATGGCAAGTCCTGCTGCTTTAACAGGATGGCTTTACATAAATTGTCAAACATCAGGTTTTGATATTTGCCGGTATTCTTTAGGGCTTTGAAAATCTCTTCTGAACTGCGGGTTGCCAGGACGTTGTTGCCTTTTTGTGCAAGTGAGTCAAATATCTCTACCACTTGTTCGGTAGTTTTGCCGGGGCAGAATATAACCTCCGGCATGCCGGAGCGTATCTGCCTGTGATGGTCAACACGGGCAAAGCCGAGGTCCTCGAATGGCAGATGGCGGAGTTTATCTATAGCCTGGGCAATATCAATTTGCCCGGCTTTAACCTGTTCTAATAATTGTTGTATCTGGTCTGTGCGAATAAATCACCTCTTTCTAATAAACCAAACAGAAATGATACTTAAAATTCGTGCAACAAGTCAAGCTATATCACAGGTCCAGCAAGACTATGGCCAGCCCGCAAAGCAGGATAGCGGCTCCGCTGGCAGCGTGAGCGTATCGGTTGAGCTTGCTTATAGGCAGTAAATTAATGCCTTTATGGGCTATCATTACGACCGTCAGCATAGTAGCTAAGGTGGTAATGCCGAATAAAGAAGTTACCAATATCAGGCCCGTTGTACTGCTTTTAGCGGCTGGATACATTAAAATAGGGATCAGCGGTTCGCAGGGACCAAATACAAATATCGTAAAAAGTACCCATGGGGTAATAGTTTTGTTGCCCTTGAAATGTGGATGGCCGTGGCCTGCTTCGTGGCTGTGTTTGTGTTCATGCTGTTCGCCGTTGATATGAAAATGGTCGTGTGTGTGCTCGATCTTCAAATAGGCTCGCCTGATGCCCCAAAGCATATATGCGAAACCGAAAGCGATCAGCATCCATGCGGCGAGGTTACCTCTTTCGGATTCGATGCCTTCAAGTTTTCCGATGGCTATGCCGACAGCTACTCCGACAAAGCCGAGAATTATTGAGCTGGCAATATGGCCCAGACCGCAGAGGAAGGTGATCATAGCGGTTTTCTTAGTTGACCATTTCCTTGACCATGACATCATAATGAACGGCAGGTAATGATCAGGCCCGAAAAGAGTATGCACAAGCCCGAGAGATGCAGCGGTTAGAAGCAGTGCCGAAAGCTGGACATCCGCCTGCGGTTCATGCCAATGAACTTCCTGCCCGATGGCATGACATAGAAATACAAAGTCTTGCATTACTTTATCCTTTCTTCGTCGAACAGGTCTTCGTCTTTCATCTCAAAACATTCATGTGACAGCTTGTGAATATCAGCAGGCGGTGCGGTTAGAATCTTTTGCAGGTAATCGATCTTAGGCTTATAAACAATTCCACTGTCACCGTTCTTTTTTACGATTTCTACTTTTATCATCTCCATTTTACCGACCTGCTCGAGTCTTATATTCAGCCGGCCTATACTGTTGCCCGTCCCTATGACCAGTCCGTCGGCCATACACGAATAAGGTGTTTCCATTGGTATATGGACCGTTATGTCAAGGTCATGCCTGCCCCAGTGAGTATTAAACTCTTTCAGGGCCGTTTGGCCGATCCTCCAGCCGAGGACGTTCCAGGGACCGACATGACCGTGCATCTGTTCAATTGCCTTGTACGGGTCTTCAGGCTCGGTTCCCATATTCCAGGGATTATCACCTTCACTCGCCTGAACAGATTCCTGTTGCGGCACCTGCAAAGCCGGCGATGTTTTCAGGTACTCATGCGCATATATCGCTGCGATTATCAAAAGCACAAAACCAGCCGGGACTATAATTTTTGCTTTCTGCATATGACTTCCTTTATTAAGAGCTTCAGTAATTATTTGCTAAAGGAACCTGCCTGTGAGCCGTCCTTTAATCGCATCCTTACGATAAATCCTCTGCGTTTTTTCGGAGTGTACCATAATTCTTTTGAAACAGGAAATCTGCTTTCCAAACCCAGCTGTTCTTCGAGCCGCTTCTCATCGAATTTCGGACCGAGACTGAAAACCACCCAAGTCACGGGAGCCTGCAATGCGAACGAGCTTTTACTGTCCGAGTATCGTTGGTACTCGTCGAATGTGGGACGCCATTGACCTTTGTTTATATCAAGGCTGCTGACTGTCGGGAAGTTGTCGGGTATCCACAGCTTCGACCACAGGTTTCTGTCAATCCTGTCTCTGTCATAGATCACTTCACCTATGCTGCGATATTTATAAGTATGTTCCCGGTGAAACTTATCTTCTATAGTGGTTGACATTGCTTCGTTTTTCGGCGCAGCAGGTAAATAATTGCCTTCGATAAGGGCCGTGGGAGCCTGATATTGATGTTCATTCAAACTGCCGCTGCCGCAGTCGGCATGTGTGGGGGGGTACTTTCGATTATTTTCGAAGTACACTTCCAGCGCAAGACCGAACTGGCGAAGGTCAGAATCAACAACAGTGACCGTCGCCAGTTCTCTTGCTTGTGACAAAGTCGGTATCAATATTCCCATCAGAACCGCTATGATGGAAATAACAACCAACAGTTCGATTAATGTAAAAGCTTTTTTCATATCATGGTAAAACTTATTGCCCGCAATCGTACAGCCCAGCGCGCTGCTGAAGCCAATTATCCGCAAGCTCGGCAAAGTCTTCGAAGTTGACATGATAATCCGTATTGATATCGCCAGGCAGATTTCCTCTTTCGTGTCCGCGGTCGGTCAAAACTAAACCGTTTCCGTCGTAATCGACTACCCACAGCCGGTATCCGTTTTTGCATATCTCATTACTGGAGGCCTCTTGGTCAAAAATAGCAATAACGTCGATTTGGCCGACAGGGTAATCATATCTTGTAAAACCATCGCCGACACCGAGTTTCACAGGGAAAGTCAAACCGTTTGGGTCGGTGATTTCTATAGTTCCGCCAGGTCCCCAGCCATTGGAATCGCTTATATTGATGTCGTTCACTCGCACCAGTCTTGCCTGGTAACGCTCACAGCCGGTCTCCCGGTTTGAGTCGAATATAAAATTATCATTGCCGTCTTTTACCATATCGAGAGTAATCACTTCCGGCTGTGGTAAACCCGCTGCCGGTTCGAGCAGTTCTATTTTAAGGTCGTATGTTGGGTCAATCTGATGCATTTCATTGATGTTTAATTTTCCCTTATGGAATTTGTACCAGCCGGTTACTTTTACCCTGTCACCGGCCGCGAAAATATAGCCGCTATTCGGGTCGCGGTTTACTGCACATAATTCGCCTGAGAATTCCTCATCTGTATAACTTCCCGGAGCTCCCGTCCTGCCGTAATACTGGCCGAGATAAACCGCTGTACCGGCAAGGTCATTACCTTCACCCTGAACATATATCTGCCACTGACCTCCCATAAAAGCCGCAGCACCCGGCGTTGGGTCGAGCATCTCTTCAGGGTTATTCAGAACAATCCCCGTGATTATGACCTTATCAGCGGCTTCATAAGTGCAGACGCCGTCCCCATCCACTGCTTGAAGCTCCTCATGTGTTACTTTAGCAACTGTCTCGCCGATTGCGTTAGATACCGTAAAAACAATGAAAATTGCTGCCGTTACGGAAAATATCATTCTTTTCATAACCTGTTCCTCAAAAGTCAGTTAAAAAAACACCCGATACGAACATCGAATCTGCGCATAAAAATAATATATTCGTGCTACCATGTCAAGTGTTTCTATATAAAACAGACTAAGTGTTTTATACAAGTAATATAGCAGTACAAGGATATTTAATATAAAGCAGCAGCTATTAATTCCGCTTGATCCACGGGGAAAGGGCATAAAAATGGCACCCCTAATTAATTTTTTAGAGGTGCCTCATTATTTCAATAGGCCTTATGTGCTTTGGGAGTGTATGATTATTACTTGGATAAAACTGCTTTTTTGGCAACGTTTACAATCCACTGAGCCACCCTTTTATCCGGCAGCAGCCCGTTTTTTGCAAAAAAATATCCAGGCCCTGTAGCGGATCTGTCAATCCGGGCATAGCCATAGCTTTCATAGGGAAGGTTCTGGTATATCTTTTATGCATTCGGTCAGCTCACATGGATACATAGGCGCCTACAACAATGATTTGCAGCAGCTTCAGCAATAACATCTACTCCATTTGAGTTCTGCACGATATCTTTAACTTCGCTTTCTGTCATTTTCCGCATTTTACGCTCCCTGAATATTTTCAAAAATTTTAGCGAATGCTTCGGCGGCATTTTGGCAGTCCAGTTGATTCGGATGTTTGGCAGCTTCGGCTAATCTGGCCTTTCTTTCTTCATTCATAGCGTGAGGATGATATGGATTGTTTTTTGTCATTTCCCGCATCCGTTTGATTAATTGGGGATCAACTTTTCCCTGGCATATGAACTCGCAGAGAATGTCATTATCTTTTAATAACTGCCGAGCTTTCTGCATGGAATCTTTTGCATGCTGTGAATCAGGATAGGCTCCAAGTGTCATAAAAATGCCAACGTTTTTGTTTTTAATTTTATTCATGTAATTTTGCATGGCTGCATCCGGCATGCCCTTATCGACCCAACCACCAATTGCTATAAAATCGTAATCATTCGGTTCAGGGGCATTTTGCACTGAGAATACCTCACTCTCTTCGGGCAGTGCTTTGTTAATCGCTTTTGCGATCATCTTGGTATTGCCGGTTTTACTAGAGTAAACAACCATGTATTTCATTTTCATTCCCTTCCTGTGTATTAAATTTAATAAGTTCATTAAAAAATTTTATATATTGTTGTCGTTCAATGTTTTTGGCTATTGTTCCGTTTTCAATCCAGAGTATTTGGTCGCAACACAATGAAACAAGCTCGATATCATGTGTAATTACAATTACGGCTAAGCCTTTATCACAAAGTTTTTTAATCTGCTGTGAAAGATTTCTCATTCTTAGCATATCCATTCCGCTGGTTGGTTCGTCAAGAATGATAATTCCTGGATTCATTGCCATCGAGGCAGCAATTGCCAATCTTTGTTTTTCCCCTCCAGATAAAGTTTGTGGGTGTCGGTCTTTTAGAGCTATAAGATCATATTGCCTTAGAATTTCTTCGGAGCAGTCGCCTTCTATTGAATTAATATTAGGTTTTAACAGCAACTCACCTAAAACAGTATCGCTGAATAATTGCTGCTCTGCATGCTGAGTGACGCAGCCAATCTTACCTATTCTGTGTTTAGGTTTTAGGATTTTACCTTCTATCGAAACGGTTCCTTTGTGTTGTTTCTGCAAACCGGTTAGTATACGTGAAAGCATTGTCTTGCCCGTCCCATTATGTCCCATCAGGGCGATGCAGTTTCCAGCTTTAAGCGACAGACTCACGTTTTTTATGATTTGTTTATTTTTACCTACTCCTCCAGATAGATTAGTTATATCCAGAATAGGTGAATTATTATTTTGGGGTACATATGATTTTGTAACTTCCCCAGGTTCATTCCAAATACGAAGACCAATTTCATCTCGGAACTCAGAGCAATTAAGTATATCCGGCTCGCTGTCATAAATCAGCTTGCCATCTTTAATAACAACAACCTGATCCGCCAATTCTCTGAGATACCATAGTCTGTGTTCTGATATAATTATAGTCCTGCCCTGATTCTTCAATTTTTGCAGTACTTTTATAAGTTCATGGATCGAGACTATATCAAGATTGGCTGTTGGTTCATCCATAAGAAGCAAAGGCTGATCCATAGCAATGATAGAAGCCAAGGCTACCTTTTGTTTTTCACCGGATGAAAGTGTAAAAAGATCGCGATTTCTAAGGTGTTCTATCTCAACATCAGCTAAAGCCTTACGAAATCTATCCTTAATTGTTTTGTTGTCAAAACCTGCGTACTCAAGGCCAAAGGTAATTTCATCCGCAACCGTAAGTTGAAAAAACTGGGTATTGGGATTCTGAAAAACTGTGCCTATAAGTTCGCTTATTTGCCATAAGGGCTTTCCAGAAGTATCTCGCCCGGCAACATGAATATCACCTTCGAGTTTTCCGCCATAATGGATTTGAGCAAGTCCGTTAATACAATGCAGAAGTGTTGATTTGCCGCTGCCGGATGGGCCGGTAACTAAGACAAGTTTTCCCGGTGCCACCTCCAAATTTATAGATTCAAGGGCCGGTAACTTGTGACCAGTATATGTAAATGTCAGATCATCTATTTTAAGCATATCTATACAAAATATGAGGCTATGATTAGCACAATAATTAAGACTAACAGCATACTTAGAGATAGGTAATCATTTCTTTTAAATTGTGCGGGCTTAAATATTTTACTTTTTCCGGGGCGAGCGAGCCCTCTTGTTTCAGCAACTGCGGCAAGTTCATCGGCCATTTTAAGACTACGAATAGTTATCAAGGCAAGATAGCTGTGGCCAATTAAATGCGGTTGCTTTAACAAGTCACGCTTTCGATGGGCGATTCGGCGAAGCTTCATGGAATCACGAATTACAAGTGATTCATGAAAAAGTGTTGGAATAAATCTGACGGCAATAGTTAGAGGTAAAATGATAATCTTTGGTATCCTCCAGGCCTCAAGAGCAGAAGTGAAATCTCGCAGTTTGGTAGTAACTGCAAACCACAGCCCGGTCATAATAAGAGCTGTGCCTTTAAAAACCATTGCTGTGAACATAGCTCGGGGGGCAGATATAGCTTGTCTCATGACAATGTGAAATAACAACATAAAAATGCACCAAAGCAATACCCAAAAGCTGCTTGTAAATAACAATGCTTTTGTCAATCTTGAAAATAAAGCGACAATTCCGACAGCAATGAATAAGCCAGATGACATCAGGCTATTAGAGAAAACAATTGCTATGGTTACTATAAGAACAATTAACAATTTGCATCGTGGATCAAGCTGTTCAAAAACGCAATTGGGATTACGCTGTCCTAATCTCTGGGTGAAAGAGCGAATCATGCCATAACTCCAGCTTTGGTGATCTTCTTGGTAAGCTTAATGCCGGCAAGGCCTCCAGCAACAGCGCCTGCTGCCGATGCAAATATCGAAAATAAGATCAGATACCATACTAACTGTACTTGTGTCATTTCTGTTATAAATGCATAGAGCTTGCTAAATGTAGTTTGACTTGTACGATAGATTACCAAGGCGATGATAAGAGGAATAGTCTTTTGGATGCCGCCAATGGTTTTAGCGGTTATATCGCCCATAACGCCACCAATTATTAAACCAAAGCCCATAAGAATACTACCTGAGAGCAGCATGGTTATCATGGAATAAACAGCCGTCATAATACTTAAAGCCCCAGCCTTAGGAACCTTCTTTAATGCTATGAAAAGAATTATACATGACGCGAAAGACATTACAAACTGCATTACTCCGGGGATAAGAGCTATTCCGGTAATATGAAATATCATCGCAAATATGAATTGAACTACAATGACTAAGGCGCACATTACTCCAAGTACCGAGATATCCTTTATAGTAAAACCACGCATACCTTTACCATTTTTTTTCTTGCCGTATTTCAAAGCATGAGGGTGTGTTTTGTTGCCCGATATGTTGGATGATGGCATCGCGAAAGCCGAACTAGAATTGCTGTTTTCGGATTTAGCAATGTTTGCAAAATCAGCGGCAATATTGTAAGACCAACACCAGCCATCGTCGGTTAATTCATATTGCTCTGTTGTTTTTGTCAGAAAACCTTTATCAAGATATTTATCAATTCTCTCTTTAAGTATTTTTTCAGGTTCTAACGAATCGTTCTGCCAGATGGTTTTAGTGTTAAGGAATCCGCGTTGTAATTGGCCGGTAACTGACCGCAGCAGTCTGTTTTTAGCTGGCAAGTTGACCGAGGCCATGTAACCGGTTTTGCCGCCGGATATTTGCACTTGATACATCTGCTTGTCCATGGCGTTCATGAGTACTAATGGGCCAAGATAACCTCCGGCACTGCATCCAATAGGCAGGCAGTCTCCATCATCAAGCCTTACATTGGCATAAAGATTTCTGTCATCCTCTTTTATAAAATGCGTTGAAGTATCCTGCTTATAGCCTGATGTGATCAAAATATTTCGGGCCATTTTACATTGCTCCATCTCAATGGACAGATTAGGTAACTGTGCAATTTTGTTTGTTTTTAAGCCCTTTTCCAGCGGAGTCCCGGTCATGGCTATAAGTGGGTATAAAGAAATGCCATCAAGATTTAATTCAACTGCGCAATCAAGGTCATTTTGAAATTCTCGCACACTTTGCCCCGGCAAACGATATAAGATATCGGCTGAAATAGTTTTAATACCAGCATCTCTGGCAGTTTCAATGGTTTTATAGATTGTTTGTTTATCTGAAAGTCTTCCCAGCTGCCGTCTTATTGAAGTATTAAATGATTGCACGCCAAGACTTATGCGAGTAACTCCTGCTTGTGCCATTGCCCGGAGTTTTTCTTCGTCGAGGTCGTGGATTGTTGATTCGATGGTGATTTCGCTTGATTCATCAAGCCCAAGAATTTGCCGGGCAATATTTATAAGGCCCGCTAATGTATCGGTAGGTAAAAGCGAGGGGGTGCCACCTCCCATATACAAAGCTTCGAATCGCCCTTGGAGAACATATGCGGAATTCTGGTACCATTGAAGTTCTTTTTTTATCAGTTGAGCATAATCTGCAGCCATCGCAGGAGTACCGGGTTTACGCTGGAAATTGCAAAATGTACACAGGGTTCCACAAAATGGGACATGAATATAAGCGGTCCTTCGGTTAGTTTCAGATTTTCCATTTTTAATAATGTCCAACCAAACCTTTTTTGGATATCCTGTCGGAGATACCTGGCTCCAGCCGTAGGTATCCATATGGCTTCGCAGTCTCGATTCAAAAACTGCCCCGGAATACTTTATTTCCTGATAATGATGTGTCCCATTATTTGTTAATGACGAATTTGTGTTCATTGCTTTTTTCATTTTGCAGCCCTGATATTTTTTCTCTCTTTGGATCCATCTCGCAATGTAAGAGTTACATTTTCAGCGCATCTGCATACTTTGCATTTTTCGCTGCAATTACAATTTGAATTTTCACATTTCGTTTTCATTGTTCTCCTTTATTTATATCCCGGACCCCAAAGAGCTTTATCCTGATTTGAGTCAGGCAGGGAAAGGTCATCCCAGAACATGTATCCCCGAGTGCTCCACGCCGGAGTTACCGGATCGGTCTTTGTGCCCTTAAACTTTTGCATATGGCCGTCCACAAAAAGTACATTCATAATGTTGTCATGAAAGAATCCGCTTGTCTGCCTGTGATGCCCACCTTTGTCCAATCCTAAAGTGCTGACCTTAGGATTATCCATGTCATATATCTGGTATGAATATGACGTTTCGACCATGAGCATACATGCGGATGGGTGTTTTATATTCGAGAATTTATAGCCGCCGGCCGGGCCTAATTTACAGCCCGGCCGTCTTGAAGTTGCTTTTGTATAGCAGCCGTTTAGTGCATAACTGGTAAAAGCCGTACCGTGCGGATAGCTGCCGTATCCAATTGGGTATGGGTCCTTATCGGCCGGGCAGAAAAAGACGTCAGCCTTGTCTTCGAAAGCATCTTCTTGATGGTCCTGTCCCACGTATGGGATAAGTTCGAAGTTCCATGCTCTTTCTTTTTCTACGGCGCTTCGCGGGTCCTTAGCGATAATTATCCTGTTCTCATTATTGGCAGCGAAGCCGTTAAAAGATAAGCCTATTTGTCTTACGTTCGATGCACAGCGGATAGTTTTTGCCATGCATTTTGCCTTTGCGAGAACAGGCACTAAAATTGCCATCAATAAAGCGATCACAGAAATGACAACAAGCAATTCTATCAAAGTAAAACCTTTAGTTTTTGGATTGTAAAGGTTAGCTCTCATTAAGAATCACCCTCCGCCGAATCAAGCCAGTTTACACAAAATATCTGGAAGTCGCCGCAGTCGATAAGATCCTTGCTGTAACCGGTGTTGTCAAGATCACACTTTGCGTTCCAGTTATTATCACCGGGCTCGCTGAGCCAGCTTTTAGCAAATATTGCAAAGTCCTTCAGGTTGACTATGCCGTTTGCGCTGAAATCTCCGATGTATGTGTTGACGTCAATTTCAAACGTCGGCGGTATAGGATTTTGATCCAGCCGATCACGAGCATCCATCGAGAGGTAAACACTTTCTCCGTCAAGCGAGGCCCTTATTGTAAAACCAATAAACGCGGTATTTGGATCCGCGTATTTATTCGGATCGGCGGCTATCAGATCTGCAACCTCGGCCGTTACGTCAACTTCGTAGAACTGTACACCATTTTCCTGGATGTACCAGTTTGTAAGGGGCTGAAGTCCGGACCCCCACGGCCCGTTATTAACACGAATATCTACAACTTTTTCGGCATAAGTGATACCCGCACCGTTAGGATCGAACTCGTCCTGCAGGTCGTTAATATCTGTTGTGGGAAGATCATTGCCGTCGAGATCACTTCTCCAGTAGTTTTGTTTGTCAGCTGGGAATATCTCGACGTATAAAGTTGTAGGCGCCATCAGATAGGTGCTGCCGCCTGTCCATCTCATAACGTAGTCAATGCTCCATTTGAATTTGCATTCATTGATGTCCTGGGGATTTGAATTTAACTGAATAACCTTTGAGATGTTCATTAAGGCCGATACTCGTGTGTCTCGCTGATTGTCCGGAAACTCGTTTGGATCGGTACCACTGACACCTAATGACTGGTTGATCATAGCTCCACCCGGTCCCATAGACAAAGTGCTATAAACGCCATCTACATTACCATCCGTAGGATAATCAGGCTGAGAATTCGAATGTCCGCTTGCTCCATCGAACATTCCGAGGTAAATAGCATCTTCCTGAACGATTTCGTTCTGGTCCTGCTGCCAGAAGTCCCAATTGGTGTCTTCCGGGCTGACAGTTGAGGTAAGAAGCTTAACGATCTCGGCATTGCAGAATCCGGTGAATACGAATGATGCTACTATCATTGTTATTATGAGTTTTATTTTCATAATTCAATCCTTTTATCCAAATATTGGGCCGGGACACTTGCCCGCATCCCAGCCCAATCATTCCATCTATTTCCTCCTTCTCAGTACAGTCATTAAACCGCCGAAGCCAAGAAGCGCTATTGTTGCAGGCTCTGGTATTGGCATTTCAGCTGGTACCAAAGTTGCGGCGTTGCCGATAGCTGTGGTTATAGAAAATGAATCTATACCTGTAGCAAATCCGCTGGCGCTGAAGCTAAGATCGATACTTCCGGGATTTGATGCGATCTCGAAAACCTGAGTAGTGCGAACCCATGGATTACCACTGCCGCTCTGTCCAAGTTCAAGATCGTAGTAACCGACAGGGGTGATGTCGGTCGCACCGGTAATGGAAGCTAATACATTTGAAGTTCCCATCGAAGCGTGAGTGTATTTGTACCAATCATACTGGACGATTGCCAGTAGCGTACCAGACTCTGTTCCGGTATCGACTGTAGCGTTCAAGCCAAAGGGGCCCCATGAAACCATTCCGCCATAAGTTCCCTGCGTCCATGCCGGCTGTCCGCCCATCATGTATTCGACCCAGCCGGTATACCCGTTGACTGTATCGTTTGTCCAGGATGCCTGTGCCGTTGAGTAGATGTTATTGCTGTAAACATCCGGAGCCAGCGGCTGATTAGGCTCTGCACTTGAAACAGGCGCCATGTCCCAGAATTGAGAGGTGT
>JANQHJ010000153.1 GCA_028282745.1 Sedimentisphaerales bacterium
GTATTACTTGAAACCAGTAAAGGTGTTTCATTATCTGTTGATTCACCGATTTTTTGTTTCCAATTCAAATATTCCCTGCAATGTTTTCTGAGTGGACCGCTAAAATAAACCAAACGTTTTTTCCCACATTTGCCTTTTCTGACAAGTACCGAACATATCTTCTCATCAAGGAATATGTCGTTGCAATTCAGAGCTGCTATTTCCATCACCCTCAGACCTGTAGTTAAAGCAAGGTGGATGATAAAAAAGTCCCTCACCGCCACTTTCTTATCTGATTCAAGTGCATGTTTTGCTCTGCGTCTTGCCACACTAAGCAACCTGCTTGCTTCTTCCTTAGAAAGATACTTGTTAGGTTCCAGCACCCAGTTACTTCTGATCATAGTTTTTTAGGCATTTTGCACGCTCCTTTCATATTTGGTTAGGAAATATGAACGTATTTTCCTAAGAAATATCGCTTTAAATACTTTTGGTGCAATAAGATATGACGATAACAAGCGTGTGTTTTTGAGCCATAAAATACCTTGCTGAATTGAGCTATTTTTTTGGAAGATTAATAAGAAATCATCGAAATTGGAAAAATATCGACGGAAAATTTAAGGAATGACAATAAAAAAAGGTTCAGATTTCCTAACCTTATCTGAACCTTTTGTTATTATATCGTTTCTGGCATTATTTTCAAGTTCAAATCTTCAATCTAAGCTTTAATTTGCCTACAAAACTACCCTGATTAACAATTTGACTTAAGATAAATGATGTGGTTTAATTTTGCCTGGAATTAGTTAATACTGAATTATTTTCCTAAGAGGCATGCAAATAAATGGGGTCTAATTATAAGGGACATTTAGATGTATATAAAATGGATTAAGATCAGTAATTTCCGTGGCATTAAAGGAGGTTATTTTCCGTTCAAATCAGGATTGAACATCCTAATTGGGCCAAGCAATGTTGGCAAATCAACAGTTTTAACAGCTATAGATTATGTCCTTAACCCTAACTATTCATGGTGGAGAAGAGATATTTTATGTGAATTGGATTTTTATACTAAAAACATCAACAAGTCTATAGAGATTAAATTAATGCTTGGTTGTGGCCCATATAGATGTACCACGACTAACGGAAATTGCCCACGATTTGAAATAGGAGACGAAACCTGCAAACTTGCCGATAGACTTATCTGTGTTGACAAAAATACACAAAAAATACTTAAAGCGGATGATATCTCACAGGAAAATGCTGAAAATATTGAAAGCTGTGTTCTTGTGCAGATGAAAGCAGAGTATAAAGATTCAGACGGATATGTGGATGTTATTCATAATATCCTAAACGAAGATGGAGATATATGGTGCGATTTAACACGCCCCATGAAAGAATGGATAGGCTCTCTACTATTTGTATCAGGTTCTAATCCTGCAAATGATTGCAGATTGCAATATAATTCCTTATTGTACCGTGCTATCGGCGACATTGGACCTTGGGAGCAAGATTATATCAATGCCTTCAAAACAAAACTCAAAGAACCGATTGACATACTCACACAAAATCAAGCAAAAACCGTAATAGAAAGGTTCAAAACTCAAAGTAATTTATTATCTCCACTAATAAAAGGCGATCCAAGTATAGGAATCCAAGGAACTGATAAAAGGGACTTATTGAGACAAGTCGAATTATGTTTTAAAATAAAAGATTTTGAGTTACCTCTATCCAGATATGGACGTGGAATGCAAAATATAGCTTCAATGCTTATGGCAACAATAGCACAATCTATAACAAAAAAAATAAGGCCTGCCATATCTATAGTTATGATAGAAGAACCTGAACAAAACTTAGAACCGCAATTACAGCGTAGTATTTTAAGATTTATCCAAAACCTACTTCATAAAGAAGATATTAATAGGCAAATCATAGTTACGACCCACTCTCCATATATTATATATTCAGACTTAAAACTTGAGCCTGTAATTAAACTCCAGCAGAATAAACATGGTGGTGTCAAAGGCAAGTTTTTAAAAGAGATTCAAGTAAACAGTAAAAATTTTATTAATATCCGAACCCATGTAGCAAATGATTCAGAATTATTTGAATCACTTTTTTCAAACTTGGTAATTGTATGGGAAGGTGCAAGTGAAGCTGGGTTATATAACGCCTTTATGAGAAATAAAGAGAATTTCCCTTTAGAGTTGTTGACAGGAATTGATGGTCAAGGCACTAATTTAACAGATATTTGCCAATGGTTCAAAAGTGCAGGGTATGATGTCATAGCGGTAATTGATTCCGACAATAATATGCCAGATGAGTTATCTAGTAAGCAAATACCTTTTATATCTCTGCCTGAAGGAGATAAAATAGAGCATATCATCGCAGATATTCTTTTAAGTCAAAATGATAAGGAAAGTTCCCATACACTTTTAAAAACCATAGGTGCTACAGGTTTCATTAATAAAGCTGAAGGTCATGTAGATTGGCCTGATTTAAAGAAAGTTTTTGACGACAACAGTGGGAAAAACAATCTAGCAACTAATGAGGTTATTAAATCATTAGAATTCACTTCATTGCCAAGTAGAGACGTTGTTATTAAATATCTTGAAGAATATAAAGGCAGAAATTATCGTGATACATTAGGCCAAGAACTTATAAGTCGCAATATAGACATTAAAATCTTTGACACAGTTCTTAGTAAACTTAAAGAGATATGGTTTGATCGAAGTAAACTAGGTACATATCAATTTAATAACAAAGGAATCCTTGATCCTTATGATCCTAATTAATTATGTTGAAGATTTCACAAGATAAGCAGAAGTTACTAAATATGCTTGAAGCAGGCTCTACCTATATTGTACGCGGTGAGGCTGGAACAGGAAAAACATTTACAGGTATTTTGTGTGGAGAAAAATTATTACAGTCCAAGAAACCATGGCAAGGAGCCTTATATTTAACATATTCTAAATTAGCAAAATGGCAGATCGACAATACCCGATCAAAGTTAGAAAAAGAAGGTTCAATCGAAGTCAATAAAAGCAAGCATATGTGTATTCAGAACTTTCATTCATTGTGGTGGGATATGATCTGTCAGAATCATGCTTTTTTAGGGATTTCAGATGAGCCTTATCTAAGCTTGCAACAAGAACTTAAACAAATTGCGGATCAAAACCTGGAAGATATACCTATTGATGACAGAAAAAACATTATTCCATCTTTCTTTTTAAATAATAATTATCAATACAATAAGCAAACGGGGCATTTTAATAAATTAAGTCAGTGTTTACAAGGAGAGGCATTACTATACGCTAAGTGGGGATGTGAAAATTTTGGTAAGCGTGCAGAAATATTTAAAGGTGAAGACCAATTCCTTGTATGGGCGAAAAATAATATTATGGAAAGAAATCTAAAGGGAATTTTTTCTCATGCCGAAACAATATATTGGGCAAATCAATTAATTCAAAAACATCCAAATATACTAAATTTGTTCAAAGCAAAATACCCAATTCTTATTATTGATGAATTCCAAGACACTGATATTGCTCAATGGGAAATGGTTAAGTTGTTAGCTCCCGAAACAGTTATTGTAATGGCAGATATGAAACAAACGATTCATAGATGGAGAGGAGCAAGTCCACAAGAACGCCTTGAAGAATTCAAAAAATATTCTGCCAACTCAGGAGGTTTTAGTGAAATTATAGAATACGAACTCGTCAATAAACATAGGTCCCTTAAGGTTATGTCTGATAATAGCAATATAGATAGAGCTATTATTTCGTCAGATGAACCTCAAAATATTAGTATGTCTAAAATACGTGCTAGATGGAAATGTAAAAACATACTTAAGAATTTTAAAGATGAGTTTGTTGGGATATTATGTATAAGCAATTCGCTGGCTAACGATATTACCAATAGCCTAAGACAAACCCAAGTCAATAGGAAAGGCGATGTTTTTGGCTATCCAATGAGGTGTATGAGATTAGGTGCGGATAATTCGCCTTTTGAGATCGCTAGGTTCCTATTACATAAAATTTTATCAATAGCTAATGAGATTGATTTATTACAGTCTTATGTTGCCAACGAGTTGATGTGGAATGTATTACCACTTCCGAAATCTCAGCTCCCAAAATGTGGACCAAGAAGTCGAAATACTGAGCCAATCAAAAGATGGAATGATTCAGAAGTATTGTCAAAAAATATTTGTGACAATTTTGGATCAGGCCTTTTAAGTCTAACTGCCTACTTTATCAAACTAGAATCTTTATATAATTGCTGCTGTGATAGAGCCATATTGAAATGTTTAGACCATGTAGGTAAAGGTGTCAGAAAAAAGGGGAAAACATGGGATAAATTTAGTATTCATGAGAAAAAGAAGGTAATTGATTCGTTAGTTATGCAATATGAAAACTCATCTGCAATTCATAGTAATAAATTTAAAAAATCAGTTATGACTGTTCATCAATCAAAAGGAAGAGAATATGATGTAGTCGTAATACCTTGGTTCAGTACTTCTAAATGGGGTAATAAGGATAGCCTTGTGTGGGATACATCGGACACAGAAATAGCAAATATTTTTCATACGGCTTGTACAAGAGCAAAGGATAAAGTTATAGTTATTGAACCACAGGGATTAGAAGCTAAATGGCCACCCAACTAGGTTCTGTCTGAAAACTCACTCACAGACTTTCTGTTAGCGGGGCGATCAGTTTTTTAGCTTGGAAATGGGAATTTTAAGTCCCATTTGCGATTCGCTACTTCTACTAAGCTAAGCCTATTTACAGCTTTACCTATTGGGTTTATGCCATCAAGTGCTAATCCTGCAGCTCCACCTGCAAGTGCACCAAGGGTTCCCATAATTGCAATATTATGAACAACAGCAGTAATACTAAAATAAAAGCATAAACCAGATGGATCAATTGCCTTAATTGAGTTATTGTGCACAAATAACCCTGTTAAAGAAAAGCTCCCCTGTAATCACTTTTTTATGACATTTTTCAAAGAGCAAAATTTTATTGAGATTAGTTTATTGCTACTTTAAGATAAGTAAAGGCTGTTTTGTGATTCTTTATTAAAAGTAGATATAAAGAGGCTCTAGTATGAATAGAAAATCAAAAAAAAAGTGTAAAGCAATAACACAAAAAGGTCGCCGCTGCGAATTAACAGTTGTCAATAATTCCTGCTATTGCCATATTCATACCCGAAAATGTTCCTCGTTGAGTTCTTTGGAAAATCTTTCAGATGAATTTTTACATAGACTAGAATCATTTGAGTATAGACATGATTTATTGAAGGATGTTAAACAATCTCTGGAAATTTATTCCAACATAATTAACCATAGCATTTCTGAAATAACTCTTAATTCGTTATATAAATTTATAGAAACACTTCGCAATAAAAAATGGAAGGAAAGCGATATTCAAATCCAAATAGTTTTATTATCCAATTTCTTACAATTTCTTCGTAATAAACTGGTTATCACAAACAATCCTGCAACATCATACCATTATACAAAAATACTTGACCGTTTGGGGATGGAAAGGAAAGAAATCAACATGCTCTTTCTTGGAGGAGTGAGGTGGGCGGATGGTTTTCCTCCTAGACATCGTGATGACCAAAGTAGATATTCTGAACAGGGTCTTTTACGTACGCTCTACTTCCCATACGCTAGAAGCCTTAATACAAATTTTCTTAAGCGAATGGTACTTGTGTTTGACGAAATTTGGTTCATAGACCCACTGGCAAGACAAGCTAGAGAACTTATTTCATATTCAGGTTTTGATGGGTTTGCTCATCATGATGGCTGGAATACAATAAAAGAGGAATATGATATCCTATATGAATCTGGTATTTGTCAATCACAAAGTCCAATTCAAATTACACGCGACCACGACATCCTTCTTCGTAATGCTGTGACTGTTGATCTAACAGATAATCATTTTATGATGGTATGCAGAAAAGAATTATCAAGAGACTACTGGGGAATTTATGAAGGAAAAATTACTGCTCAAATAGAAGAACTCCCACGCAAGCTTTATCGGCCAGAAAGAATAGATATCTTTTCCCCCTTTGAAAGGGAAGAACGCAAATATACGATCCACTGCTTTGATTCTCGTTTTATGTTTAATATAGCACATAATTATGTAAAACCTCCATTAGGGTTGTCCTTTAATGTTAATTTGGCATTACTGGCCAGTGAGTTATGGAATATCCCTTTGATTACTGACTCTCCTCTTGCGGCTAAAATGCTTGATTTAAAATATTCAAGAGCACTGAAAAATATGACAGAAAGTGATCCCCAATTATGTGATAGCTTGCAATTAGAATACCCTCATGGTGTAGCTACTCTCACAGCAAATATAGCTGCTGAATTAATCCCAGATAAAGTACTTGAGGGACTCACTTTTGCTGATATTATACAGATACGTAATAAACATAGAAGTGATTTTATACACTTTCGTAAAAGAATTGCTAAGCTATCTCGAGAACTCAGTCACTACAAGCATTTCTTTGATAGAAATTTAATAATCGAGAACGCAACCAATAAACTAATCCATGAATATAGTGAGATGCAAGAGTGTCTTGCGGAATATATGGACTGTTTAAAATTAGCAGTAGGCAATGTTGCCATTCCGGCAGGAGCTTATCATCTAGCCGCACACATCAATCCACTATTAAGTCCTGGTGAATTACTTGCTCTAAGTACTACTGCACTTGTAAGCTCAATAGGTATGTCTTTACCTAATTTACTTGAGGCATGGCGTAAAAAGCGTAAAGCCAGACGAAATCCAATGGCCTATTTTGCGTTTCTTAATAAAGTTACATAAAGTTAAGAATAACTAGCAAAATTTTTGAGAGGATTATAGTTATCTTACATTATTTATAGATTATTATTTCTTGTAGTATTACCGTGCCTAAGATATGTTAGTTAGGATATGAACAAAAAGTCTAAAAATGAAATTAAGAGGGCAAAGTTACGTAAGCAGGCTCTGAAAAGACGAGCCAAAAGTGTAAAGGCTAATCGAGACTTAATCAGTCCGCATGCAAAAAAAGACTACTTTCGGCTCAAAGGTGAAAAAGCAGAGAATGCCTTGCATGAACTCGCAGAAAAAACTTTCTTAGCCGATTGGTGTTACCCTAATCCCATGTTACCTGATGGCAAAGAACTATGTGACCTGCTAGTGGTGTTTGATGATATTGCAATAATATGGCAACTTAAAGACACCAAGTTAGATGAACATGGAAACATCAAAGAATCAGATATACAAAAAAACCAACGTCAATTACTTGGAGCTCGCCGACAGTTATTCGAACTTAAAACGGATATTACTATTACAAACCCTCGACGTGGTTCAGAAATATTTAATCCATCAGATATAAAAAACATTCATTTGATCTCTGCATTTTTTGGTGATATGCCAATTCTTTTAAGCACGAATAAAAAAGTAAAGGAACACCTGATACACACATTTACTAAGAATTTTACTGAGATCGTTCTAAATGAACTTGACACAATTTCAGATTTCCAGAGATACTTGATGGATAGAGAACAACTTTCAAACACAGCCTTAATATCTACAGGTGGAGAGGAACAAATATTAGGTTACTATCTCAGCAATAATCGTTCTTTTGATAAATTTAAAAACTATAATTTTGCACTTCTTGAAGATGATATATGGAAAGGTCTCAAAAATAATCCTAAATATAAAGCCAAAAAAGAGGCTGACCAAGTAAGTTATTTATGGGATGGAATTATCGAGAGGTCGCACGATGGTAATAATCCTCAATATGAGCTTATTGCTCGTGAACTCGCAAGGCATGACAGACTGGCAAGACGAATGCTTAGTAAT
Source organism: Sedimentisphaerales bacterium (assembly GCA_028282745.1). GTDB lineage: Bacteria > Planctomycetota > Phycisphaerae > Sedimentisphaerales > Anaerobacaceae > JANQHJ01. The sequence goes on from JANQHJ010000153.1 coordinate 7,824, forward strand.
GCTTTTTTTGATGCACATAAAATTGCCCATAACAGCAGTGAAATATTCAGAAGATATGTAATCATGGAAGATATGAACGTAGTCTATTGTTTTTTGTTTCAGGATGATCCGGAACCCAGAGAAAACCGGAAATCGCATTTGACTGCAATGTGCCATGTTACCAGAAGTAAACATATTGATAAAAAAATTATTGGCATTGCCACAGAAGCTAAGATCAGACCTATGTCTTCATATGATTTTGCATTATTTGATGTCCATGAATGGACAGAGAATGACCAAAAGGCTCTTGAAGAAATACAGGCCAACACTGACATTCTCCAAAATCCCAATATGCAGCATGTTCATGATGATGAATATCCAGCTTGACAAGGAATGAAAGTGTACAATTTCCCCTCAGAACCACGCAAGATAAAAGAACGAATCCGGCGACATGAAAGAGCTTTTATTAAAGAACAACAAGAGCATGGCGTGATAAGTGATGGGGCTGGGAAACGCTATCTACTTGGCCCGCTCTATTTGATATTGAATGATGTTGATGGTGCACTTAAATACTACCAATGGTTTGAAAGTGAATTTCCAGACGATGTAGGTGAACCGCTTCAATATTTCTGCTGGATTCTTGCCTTATATCGGAAAGGTGATACAGATGCAGCAACCAATAAGCTTATTCAGGCGATGCTAAAAAATCTGTATCTTATCCCCCACATACTTGGCCAAGGCCAAGAAAGATATGATATATGGCATGGCTCTAATTATGAAGATATTGAATATCTCAGCTATTTACCGCCAGTTGTTATGGAGCTATGTACCAAAGAGGAATTAGATTGGATTAACAGGCAATATAGCAGTGACAAGTTTACAACTATTAGAGGAAGGTATATTGACATCCAAAGCCAACTGAAAGACGAACCAAGAGGTTCTAGAAGAACGGAGTTAGTCGAACAGGCCTCAAGGTTGGAATACCTTGATTTCAGTGATCTGAATTGACAATCGATTCCGAACAAAAACTAGTCACTGATAGTCACATCACAGTACAATACAAAATCTTTACAAAAACGAAACATTTATATAGCTTTTGTTATTATGCTTCTTATGGATATAGGTCTCATCGGAAAGCTGAAACAGAAAGAAAATGAAATTGCAAAACTTCAGAAAGAATTTCAAGAAGATACTTCCCTTGGTAGTTGTTTTATCGTAGCAGGAGTTTTGCATAAGCATTTGGGTGGAAAAGTGATTGGTGGTTTTTTTAAAGGGATGAGCCATTGGTGGATTGAAGTCGATGGTATAATCTACGATTTCAATTGCCTTGATAGTAGCGGGAATGAATTCGTTTGCGGAGATAAAAATGGTTATGAAAAAGAATTTGAAATAATTGGTAATAACGAACTCAAAAGAGAAGTAAACGCACAGTGCTTACTTGATCCTAATACATATAATTATTGGTTTAATCGTTTTGAGGAGGTTCTGTTATTATGAGAAAAAGGGTTATAAGAAAAATTGGCAACTCCTATTATGTTAAGTTAGAACAGGCAGACATAAAAGACTGGGAAGTAAAAGAAGGACAAGAAGTATGCGTTAGCCCTTTAGAGGAAAATAACGACACTGCTGTTTCATAATAATGATTTTTATTTATAGCATTTTCAAGAAAATTCAACTTGCATAAGATGAATTTGTGGCAATTTTGTGGCAAAACCAGTTCCAAAACAGTTCTGGAACCAGTTTACGACCAGTTCGAAACCAGTTTGTAAGTCCTTATATAGCAAATATTAAGTGCCTTATTAATAAGTACTTAGAAACGCCTCGGCTATGCTCGACACGCAGGAGGCCACAGGTTCAAGTCCTGTATCGCCCATTCCAAGTAAAAAAATACATAGCACATACAAAGCCCTTAGCGCCTAAGCAAGTTTTTTTGTTAAATTTTACTTATTTTGTTTTCAAGCATAATTACATAACCTCTTGTAATTTATATACATACGCAATTTCAAGATCATTTTATCTAAGAATGAGTTAAAAGGCTTATAATAAAATGTGAAAAAAATCACAAAAAATAGTTGTGTTGTTGTTTGGGTGTTGTATAATATAAGCAGTTGTGATTAGTGTTATGATAATTTATCTATGTATTTATTTTATGAGATTTTGTTCACATGTGATTGTGGAGACTATAAATGCGTAACAGAAGCTGTGTGATGAGATTGTTAAGGTATAAAAATGCTCTTTTAAAATTGAAGGCTCTTAATTTTGTCCGGGTTTTCTCTGACAATCTTGCTGACGCAGCTGGTGTTACGTCGGCACAAGTACGAAAGGATTTTTCGATATTTGGCATTACTGGAAACAGGCGCGGTGGGTATCAGGTAGGTGACTTGATTGAAAATCTTAGTCATATTCTTGGCAAGGACAAAGATTATGAGTTTATAGTGGTAGGCGTAGGAAATATCGGTAAAGCATTAATGAGGTATGATGGTTTTGAGAAAAGCGGAATAAAAATAAGTGCAGGTTTTGATATTGATCCAACTAAGTATGATCCAGGTGCTGCTGTTGCAGTTTATGATTTATCAAAGCTGAATGAATACGTTGTTAAAAACAAGATTCGTTTTGGAATTATAGCGGTACCTGAATTTGCCGCTCAGCAGGCATTTGAAGTAATGATCAATTCCGGGATCAAAGGAGTGTTGAACTTTACACCAGCCAGGTTAAAGGGCCCGGAAGATTGTATTATCAATAACATTAACTTAGAGACAGAGCTTGAAAGTATTATTTATTTCGTAAATGTAGCTGATAAAACCGGCGGGAAATAAATGGCGTCAAAGTCGTTAAAAATAAGAATATTATTTTCCTTTTTAGCAGTGGTATTAGCATTATCCGTGCTAATAGCTCTGTTAGGTTATTTTGTTATCAAAAAGGATATAATAGAGAGGGCACAAGACGAAGTTGCAAAAAATCTCTCAGCGGCAAGATTCTTTTTAAATGCTGAGATTGAGAATATTGGTAAGAACTTTGCTATTGCCGATTACGAAGGTGATGTTGGGAAATATAAAGATAAGCTTGGTTTAGATTACTTTGTGCTTGCTGACCAAAATGGCATTAAGGGAACAGTCAGCGAGATAGCAACCAGGGCAATTGCCCAGAGAAGGGCAGTTGGAGGTGCAAGGATAATCAGCTATGAGGAATTAACTGAGCTAAACGGACAAATAAGGCCTGACACAAAAATAGAGATAAAAGATACTCCCATGGCGGGGCCCAGCCAGAGGGCAATACTGTATGATGTAATGGCCAAGGAATATGCTATACCATTATTTGATAATATGGGACAGATCAATGGTGTTATGTATGGCGGCAAGATCATAAATAATGATCATGGGTTAGTTGACAAAATACGATTTATGGTTTTTGGGGTCGGGCCGCAGGAGAATGAGCCTGTAGGGACCGTAACGATATTTCAGGATGATGTGCGAATATCCACAAATGTTCTGGATGAAACGGGCGGCCGGGCGATAGGAACCAGGGTCAGTGAAGAGGTCTATAAGCATGTGGTAAATGATGGCAAAATATGGCACGGCAGGGCTTTTGTGGTTACAGACTGGTATGAAACAGCGTATGAGCCAATCAGGGACATTAGTGGTAATGTCATCGGAATCCTGTATGTTGGGATACCTGAAAAGCCTTTCGATGATATGGCAAGAAGAATTACGCTTCTATTTCTGTTTATAATCAGCGGTTGTGCTGTTCTTGCTGTTTTATTAACGCTTTTTGTTACTTTTCGTATAACCGAGCCGATCACGAGAGTGCTCGATGGGACCTTTAAGATTTCCGAAGGCGGCCTTGGTTATGAGGTTCATACTGAAACGGGGATCAAGGAACTTGACAATCTTGCAATTGCTTTCAATACAATGTCAACGAAGCTGAAAGAAAGAGATGGCAGCCTCAGGCAAATGAACCAGCGGCTTGTGGTTGCGAATCAGAACTATGTTGATTTGATAAGTTTTGTGGCTCATGAACTCAAGGGCATTTTAGCTTCAGCGGTTATGAATGCTTATGCGATAAGAGATGGTTTTTTGGGGATGATAAATTTTAAACAGCGAAAAGCTATAGACTCTGTAACTCGCAATCTTGATTATCTCGATTCTACAGTAAAGAAATTTCTTAACCTTGGCAGGATCGAAAGAGATGAGCTCGAGTTGAATAAAAGTGAAGTACTGCTGAGGAAGGATGTTTTTAAAGTATCTCTGGAATCTCTCTCAGTCCTGGCGGTCAATAAGAAAATTACAATCAATAATAATCTTGATGATAAGCTGACAGTCAACGCGGATATAGATCTTTTGCTGATAGTAGCCAACAACCTTCTTAGTAACGCGATCAAATATGGTACTGAAGGAGGCAAAATTGAAATCAAGGCTGATCGTATAAACGGTTTTGTTGTAATCGAGGTATATAATGATTCAGTACCTATCAGTGAGCAGCAGCAAAGGATGTTGTTTCAGAAATTTACAAGGCTTGAGAATGAACAGACTAAGAAAGTCAAAGGTACAGGGCTTGGACTTTATATTGCTAAGCAGATAGTGGAAAAGCATGGCGGCGACATTAGTGTTGAGCCCCGGGAAAAAGGTAACGCTTTCATATTTAAAATAGAAGGATAAAGAAAATGGTAACACCGCTTGATGTTATAAAAAAGAAACGTGCCGAAGCGGTCGGTAGGATAATCGGCAGGGGCTACCTTGCGACTAAAAGAGTATATGTCGGGATGGCTACCTGTGAGATAGCTGCCGGCTCTAAAGAAGTAATGGAAGTTTTTAATGAAGCTATTACTAAAGACGGGCTGACGGATGTTTATTTGAGTCAGAAAGGCTGTGCCGGCAGGTGCAATCTTGAACCGACGGTCGAAGTGATCGAGCAAGGCAAGAATCCTGTTCGCTATGGTAAGATCAATAGGGAAAAAGCTGCCCAGATAATCGAGCGACATCTAAAGAATGGCGAAGTTATCGAAGAATGGATCATTGATTGAGGTTATATGATGGTTAGCGAAAATATAATAACAATATGTGACGGAACCGGCTGTATCCAAAAAGGCTCAGATAAATTGCAGGCTGCCTTTGAGAAGGAGATCGCAGCGAAAGGTCTTGGTGACACAGCAAAGATAAATCTGTCGGGCTGTCTTGGTATGTGCGATAAGGGGCCTGTGGTTGTTGTCAATCCAGGTTATACGATCTATGGGAATGTTGCGGAAGATGATGTGACAGAGATAGTTGAGAGTCACGTAATAAATGGTAATCCTATCGCAAAGTTAGCTATTCAGGAAGATCATCTTTTTAACAGGTTCTTCAGGGTCTTCGGTGACGCTAAGTTTTTCGGCAAGCAGATGCGTATAGCACTTCGCAACTGTGGTATCATCGACCCTGAGAATATTGACGATTATTTGTCTGTCCGAGGTTACGAAGCTCTGGCTAAGGTGCTTACGAATATGTCGCCTCAGGATGTTATCGATCAAGTCAAGAAATCCGGTATCCGCGGCAGGGGTGGAGCTGGTTTCCCGACAGGCTTAAAGTGGCAATTTACCGCAGATCAGAACAGCGACGAAAAATATGTTATTTGTAATGCCGATGAAGGCGATCCCGGTGCCTTTATGGACAGAAGTGCCATAGAGGGCGATCCGCATACGATCTTAGAAGGTATGGCTTTAGCCGGTTATGCAATAGGCGCCAAACATGGAATAATATATATCCGGGCTGAATATCCTCTGGCAATTGAAAGATTAGAAAAAGCAATCGAAGCAGCCAGGGCCAGTAACTTATTAGGGAAAAATATTTTAGGCTCTGATTTTTATTTTGATATCGAGATCAGGCTTGGTGCCGGAGCTTTTGTTTGTGGCGAAGAAACAGCGTTGATTCGTTCTATAGAAGGTAAGCGGGGTATGCCGCGTCCAAGGCCTCCTTATCCATCGGTAAGCGGGCTGTTCGAAAAGCCGACATTAATCAATAACGTCGAAACATGGGCTAATATCCCTGTTATTATTCTGGACAGCGGCGATTGGTTCAGTACGGTAGGCACTGAAAAGAGCAAGGGTACAAAAGTGTTTGCGTTAGCCGGTAAGGTTGTCAATACTGGTTTAATTGAAGTGCCGATGGGTACAACACTGCGTCAGATCATTTATGATATCGGCGGCGGCGTGCCGGACAATAAGCAGATCAAGGCGGTTCAAACTGGTGGTCCGAGTGGGGGGTGTTTGCCGGTAGAATATCTTGATACTCCTGTAGATTACGAATCTCTCGCCGAGGCGGGTTCCATAATGGGATCCGGAGGTATGATTGTGCTGGATGAGACTTCGTGCATGGTCGATATTGCGAAGTTCTTTTTGGAATTTACTCAGAACGAATCCTGCGGCAAGTGTACGCCATGTAGAGAAGGCACGAAAAGGATGTATGAGATATTGACTCGTATAACCGAGGGCAAAGGTCAGCTTGGTGATATAAAGAAGCTTGAACGACTCGGCAATATGATCAAGAAGGCTTCTCTTTGCGGACTTGGTCAATCGGCTCCCAATCCTGTTCTAAGCACTATAGCTAATTTCAGGCAAGAATATGAAGAGCATATTAATGACAAGAAATGCAGGGCTGGTGTATGTGTTGAGCTATTAATTTATCAGGTAACAGATAAATGCGTTGGATGCGGAGCTTGTAAACGGGTATGTCCTGTCAATGCAATCTCCGGGGCTAAAAAGGAGCAGCATTCAATCGATACAGATGTTTGTGTTAAATGCGGTGCTTGCATGGATACATGTAAATTTGATGCAATTATAAGAGTTTGAGGCAAAATATGACTGAAGAAATCAATATCATCATAAACGATAAACCTTACAAGGTCGATGCGGGACTGACAATAATGCAGGCGGCTGATCAATGCGGCTATCATATCCCGAGGCTTTGTTATCATCCGGATCTTTCCATTGAAGGTGCGTGCAGGGTCTGCATAGTTCAGGTAGAAGGGATGCAAAATTATGTCGCCTCCTGTGCCTATCCGATAGCTGAAGGTATGAAGATATATACTAATACCGCTGAGATCAGACGGGCCAGGCGTGACATAGTAGAGCTACTGTTGGATAATCATCCGCAGGATTGCCATACATGTGATCGTGACGGCAATTGCGAATTGCAAAGGCTTGCGTATGCGATGGGTATCAGAAAACGTCATTTCGAAGGCGAACGCAAACATTACGAACTGGACATTTCCAGTCCTTCGGTTGTTCGTAACCCTGACAAATGTATTCTTTGCGGCCGTTGTGTTCGTATGTGTTCTGAAAGACAGGGCATCAATGCCTTAACGCAGGCGTTTCGCGGTTTCGAAACTGTTGTAATGCCGGCTTATGATATGCCTTTTGCCGAGAGTGTTTGCACGACGTGCGGCCAGTGTATAAATGTATGTCCGACAGCAGCTTTTCTTGAGCATAATTATACTGACGAATTATTCGAAAAACTCAACGATCCGGATGTGATAACAATTGCCCAAGTTGCCCCGTCTGTAAGAGCGGCAATCGGTGAGGCTTTTGGCTTGCCAGCGGGTCAAAATATGGAAAGCCAGATACCGGGTGCATTGAGAAAACTTGGTTTCGATTATGTTTTTGATACACAGTTCGCCGCTGACCTGACCATTATGGAAGAGGCCAGCGAGTTCCTCGAAAGAGTCCAGAATGGCGGTAAGCTTCCGATGATAACTTCCTGCTCCAGCGCGTGGATGAAATGTATGGAGCAGTTCTATCCCGATCTGATAGAGAATGTTTCGACCTGTAAATCCCCGATGTCTATGGGCTCGGCAATGGTTAAAAGCTATTTTGCTGAAAAAATAGATGTCGATCATAAAAATATCTTCAGTGTCGCTGTGATGTGCTGCACAGCTAAGAAGTATGAAGCAGCCAGACCAGAGCTGCAGATCAATGGAGGCCCGGCGACGGATATTGTTGTAACTACGAGAGAAGCGGCCTGGATGATCAAATCTGCCGGACTTGATTTTCTGAATATGCCGGCTGAAGAATTTGACGCTCCATTAGGTCTCTCTTCAGGAGCTGGGACAATATTCGGTGTTACCGGCGGTGTCATGGAAGCGGCGATAAGAACTGCCTATGAACTTTGCACCGGTGAGACACTGATCGATATCGAGGTTAGTGCAATACGAGGTTTTGATGGCGTCAAAGAAGGCAAGCTCGAACTGGATGGTAATGAAATTCGTGTTGCCGTGGCTCATGGGTTAGGAAACGCTCACAAGCTGCTCGATATAGTCAGAAAAGAGCCGGGAAAGTATCACTTTGTCGAAATTATGGGTTGTCCGGGCGGTTGTATCGGTGGCGGCGGTCAGCCTTATGCTGCCGCGAATTCTATTCCGCTCGATGAAGAGTGTTTAAAAGCGCGTGCTGAGGCTTTGTACAACAATGACCGTAAGAACACTATCCGTCGCAGTCATGAAAATCCGGAAGTGCAAAGATTGTATCGTGAGTATTTGCAGAGGCCGCTAAGTGAGAAGGCACACGAACTGCTGCACACACATTATAAACCTGTAGAGCCAAAGGGTGTTATTTATGATACACTGAAAACTTAAGGGGGCCTGAAATGGCAACATTAACAAAAGATAAAATCAAGCCCGCCAGACGAATGCGGGATAAGATAAAACAAGGGCAAATAGAAAAGTATCTCAACAACGGCAAATGCTTTATTGACGCGGGTAAGATACAGGCCGACCTTACAAGAAACACAGAGCCCGACGCTAAAATGGTCGAGGATATTCTGCATAAATCTTTAGCTATCGAAACGCTCAGCCCGGATGAGACGGCGATGCTTCTTAATGTGACAGACCCGAAGTTGTTAGAGCGTATGAAAGAGACAACAGCCCTGGTCAAAAATAAGGTCTATGACAACCGCATAGTTACTTTTGCACCTTTGTATCTAAGCAATTACTGTGTTAATAACTGCGTTTACTGCGGTTTCAGATGTGAAAATAAATCTGTTATCAGAAAACAATTAAGCTTTGCCGAGGTTCGCGCTGAAACGGAAGTTTTAGCGGGAGAAATTGGACACAAGAGATTGATAGTAGTATATGGTGAGCATCCGGCTACCGATGTCGATTACATCGCTGACACGATCACCGCAATAACGGATGTAAAAGTAAAAACACGCAAGGGTTGGGGACAGATCAGGCGTTGTAATGTGAACGCCGCACCGATGTCTGTAGAAGATCTGCGTGTTTTACATGAAGTTGGGATAGGGACGTTCCAGGTCTTCCAGGAGACTTATCACCAGGATACGTACGCAGATGTGCATCCGCGTAATACGATCAAGGGCGATTATCTATGGAGACTTTACAGTATGCACCGTGCCATGGAGGCTGGCGTTGATGATGTCGGACTCGGCGTTTTATTTGGTTTGTACGATTGGAAATTCGAGGTTATGGGTTTGCTGTATCATGCCATCGAGCTGGAAGAAAAATTCGGCATCGGCCCGCATACTATCTCTTTTCCAAGACTTGAACCAGCCTCCAATACTCCTTTCACTGAAAATCCCGGTTACAGTGTTGCGGATGAGCAGCTTAAGAAGATAGTGACTGTAATAAGGCTTGCGGTTCCTCATACAGGTATGATCGTAACTGCACGCGAAAACGCAGACCTGCGAAGAAGAATACTGCCTTTAGGCTGTACCCAGACAGATGCCTCTTCCAATATAGGGATAGGCGGTTATGCCAGCGGCAGTGATGGCCAAAATGCTGACAAACAACAGTTTATTCTTGGTGACACAAGAAGCCTTGATACTGTTGTTCGTGAACTTGCCGAGATGGGATATATAACGAGCTTTTGCACAGCTGGGTACCGCTGTGGCAGGACAGGCCATAAAATTATGAGCCTGCTTAAAAGTGGAAAAGAGGGGCATTTCTGCAAACTTAATGCTGTCATTACCTTCCGTGAATGGCTGGATGATTTCGCTACAGAAGAAACAAAAGCTATCGGTGAAAAACTGATCCTGCAGGAAATCAATGAGATAAAGCAGCAGCTTCCTGAATTTTATGAGCAGTTTGTCAAATATTATGAAAAGACCCAAATGGGTAACCGTGATTTGTATTTTTAGAGCACAACCGAAAGGCCGAAAAAGATGATTGGTACTGAAGATAAAAAAATAGAACAACTTACGAGTTTTATAAAAAGTGTCGCTGATAAGCCGCATCCTGATTCTTATCTGATCGCGGTGCTTCATAAGGCTCAGGAACTCTACGGGTATCTGCCCAGAGAGATCATGGATGTTATTTCCGAGCAGATGAATATCCCGACAGCTAATATTTGGGGAGCTGCAACGTTCTATCATTATTTCAACCTGAATCCGCCGGGCAGATACACTATTTCGATCTGTCTCGGTACAGCGTGTTATGTTAAAGGTGCCAATGATGTCCTTAATGCGATCAAGAATCATCTGGAGATCGACCTGGGACAGACGACGGAAGACGGATTATTCAGCCTACAGCCAGCCCGGTGTCTTGGTGCGTGCGGTTTGGCGCCGGTAATTATGATAGAAGACAAAATTCATGGCGATTTGACGCCGAAAAGCGTTGTTGAACTTTTGGAACAATACAGAAAAAGAGAAAAATGAAATTAGATCAGCTACATTCTGTTCTCGAAAAACTCGCAGATGTTCACGATGCCAATGACATCAAATGCATCATTATGCTTGATGATGAGCATGCGATCCGGACAGTCTTAGAATACGCTGACATGGTCAGGAAGAGACATGCAGGCGATGGAATCCTTGTGCGCGGTATTGTTGAACTCTCCAATTATTGTGACAGAAGCTGCAGCTACTGTGGTCTTAATTATTTTAATAAAGATATAGCTCGATATCGAATGAATTTTGGTGAGATATTAAATGTTGTCGGACAGATTAGAAAATGCGGTATCAAAACAGTTGTATTACAGTCTGGTGAAGACGAAAAGCTAAACGCTCACTGGCTTGTGGAAGTGATAGCGGAAATTAAAAACCGGTACGATATGGCGGTAACTCTTTCTGTCGGAGAAAGGTCTTTTGATGACTATGCTGTATGGAAACAAGCCGGTGCTGACAGATATTTATTGAAGATCGAAACCGCAAATGAGGACTTATACAACGAGCTCCATCCGGGAATGAGCTTTGAAAACAGATTAGAGTGCTCCAGGCACTTGAAAGCTTTGGGATATCAAAATGGCAACGGTATCCTGATCGGTTTGAAGGGCCAGACTGTCAATGAACTGGTAAATGATATTCTATTTTTCAAGCGTGAAGATTTCGATATGCTCGGTGTTGGGCCATTTATACCGCATAATATGACACCTTTGGCTAACGAGCAAAGCGGCGATTACCAGATGTATTTGAAAGTTTTGGCTGTTACGAGAATTGTGACGGGGTATCCGCATTTACCGGCAACGACAGCTGGCGAGGTAGCGAGTCAGGATAGCGGTTACCGGGCTCTTAAGGCTGGAGCGAATGTAGTAATGTTCGATTTTACACCTGAACCGTATAGAAGTTTATACGATATATATCCGGGTAAAGCCAGGCAGGGAACCGCACCCGTTGACAAGATAATGAAATTAAAAATTGCTGCTGAAAAGATGGGCAGATACGTGGATTATTCACGTGGAGATTCTATCAGAGTATTGGAAAAAGTAAGCTGAACAATTAACCCTTTATATTTTTAAGGAGCGTAACTATGGCAAAGAAAATTTTAATGATCGATGACGACCCAGAATTTGTAGATGCAACAAGCAACCTGCTTGACGCTAAGGGTTATAATGTCGTCACAGCAAACAATGGTAAAGATGGCATCGAAAAAGCCAAATTGGAACAGCCGGATCTCATTCTTCTGGATGTGATGATGACCACGCAAAGCGAAGGTTTCGATGTTGCTCGGGAAATGCACGGCGATGAGAACATCAAGAATACGCCTATCATTATGGTCACGGGCGTTCGCAAGGAAATGAACCTTCCATTTGGTTTCGAGCCGGATGAAGATTGGCTGCCGGTTAAAGCGGTACTTGAAAAACCGGTAAAGCCCGAGGTTTTGTTGAACAATATCAAAGAGCATATTGGTTAAGTGAATCTGTGCTCAGATAAAGATGTAAATTTTTATAAGCAGGGGTATTAAAATGGTTAAGACGCCTAAAGGTTTAAGATTACACATCTCGTTGTTTGGCCGAAGAAATGTCGGCAAAAGTTCTATATTAAATGCACTTGTGGATCAACAGGTCTCAATTGTTTCTGAAGTGGCTGGGACCACTACCGATCCTGTCGAGAAAGTGATGGAGCTTAAACCCATCGGACCTGTTGTTTTTATCGACACAGGTGGTATTGATGATATTGGTGCGCTTGGGCAAGCCAGGATCGAAAAGACAAAAGCCGTAATAAATAGAACAGAACTTGCACTTTTGGTGACCGATGAATGGACGAATTATGAAGAGGAGCTTATGAAGCTTTTCAATCGAAATAATATTCCATTTGTCGTTGTATGCAATAAGAGCGATCTTAGAGATGATAAAGAACAGGAACTAAAGGCTGAAAAATCAGGTGCAGAATACATCGCAACGACGTCTGTTATCAATGGCCGGGGAATAGATATCCTCCGGCAGCAGATCATCAATGCTACGCCGGTCGAGTTCCTGGAGCAAGCGCCTATTATCTCAGATATTGTAAAACCTGACGGACTGATCGTTTTAGTTACTCCTATTGACATAGAAGCTCCTAAAGGTAGATTGAAAATGCTTCAGGTGCATTGTATAAGGGAAATTCTTGATAGTAACGCAAACGCAATGATTGTTAAAGAGACGGAGCTTACTAATGCTCTTGATAAACTCAAATTGCCCCCTGATCTTGTTATTTGTGACAGCCAGGTATTTGATACAGTTGCGTCCATAGTGCCGGTCGAGGTGCCTGCAACAACATTCTCGATTCTAATGGCTCGGTTCAAGAGTGATTTTGATACAATGCTTAAAGGCACTGTTTTTATCGAAACTATAGAGCCTGGTGATAAGGTTCTTATTGCCGAATCCTGCACTCACCATCCTATCGGAGATGATATCGGCAGAGTTCAGATACCGGCTTTGCTAAATGATCTTGTAGGTGGTCAAGTGAAAATTGACATTGCCGTCGGTAGAGATTTTCCAAATGACCTGGCCGGTTACAAGTTAGTGATACATTGCGGAGCCTGTGTATCTAACCGTGCCGAGATGCTCTCGATAATAGCGAAGGCACAAGCAGCTAATGTGCCAATAACAAATTATGGAATGGCCATAGCGTTTATGAGGGGCATTTTGAACCGTGCTTTACAGCCTTTAATACCAAGCAGAGAATTTGTAACGGAAATTGAGGTGCTAAACGAATAACGGGCACTTGGTGATAGGTTATAATGCCCCCACGAAAAGCTATTTTGGGTCTTTACTTTTAATCTGTCTATCTATCTCCTGAAACTTCTTTATTTCATGGTTAAAGGTCTCCTGGATGCCGGCTAACATATCCAGGGAATCCGGCATGAGTTTATATGCGTAGGCATACATTAGCTGAGCCTCGGTAACTTTTCCATTATCGTAAAGACAATGGCCTCTTGTCTGAAGGCAGATAGCCAATTCTTCAGCAGAAGTGAGAGATTTAAGATAATTATTTAATTTGACGTCGGCTTTGGTTATCTTGAAAGGCCAGTTCATATAATATTTGTCCGGATGTGAGTCACAGCCGGGGCAGCAGGCTTCCATATTGAAAACTTCTTTGCCATCGTCCCAGCGGAAAAATATATGCTGACGTGTAGTTACTAATTTCAGTGGATAACCAAGCCTTCTCCCAACTGCTACACACGTTAGTGGAATAGATATACAGCCGCCTTCTTTTTTGCCTGTTATGCAGCCGTGTATGAAGAAATCCCTGGAGTTGGAGAAGTCGGTGCTTTGCATTATCTTCTGGTTGTAATCCATTCCGATCTGATCCTTAAGGCACAGGACCATATTGACTATTTTAAAAAGATTGATTGAGTTGTCGTAATTAGCAGGATTGTTGTGATAGTTAGGCAGTCTCGCCTTGGTATCTTTTTCTACAATTTCGGCCCATTTATCAAGAGTTTTTAGGCAGGCTTTGATGTCGAGATTTTCAGCACCATTTAAGTCTTTAGCACAGATCAAGTTCATCAAAGCTATATCAATATTCTCTAACTCTTGAGGACTCATTGAGAGCAACTGATCGAAAGTTAAATTGGTATCTTCAGAGGCTTGTCTTGTTGAATTAGAACTACTCGCTGAGAGTAAAAACAAAGCTGCCGTAAGCATACAGCCTGTCAAAAGATATCGAAAACTGAAAGAACTAAACCTGTTTCTTATTTTGTCTATTAACATTTCAAAAACCTCAATTGATCTTTTCATTAACACCAAACTGACAAACTCTTCTTTCAAGAGTTTTTCTTTACGCATAAGTATGATAAAAAGTAAATTGTGACATAACTATTTTTAGGAATAACATGTTTATAGTTACATATATTCCTATTAAATGGTTAGATCTATATGGTTGTAACCATGAAAATTCAAAACCAATAGTACGGAATGAACACATATCCAAATTGTATAAGGCTTAGCCTTGTCTTTAGAATTGGATGTAAGTATGCTGACAACATTCAGAATTAAACATAATAAGGAAAAACCCGCAACAAATGGAGCAATATTAAAATAGACTTCCAAAATGAAATGAATATATAAGTCGTCGTACATTATGCCTCTGGTGAAATATAGAAAAGCAAATGCAAAGTGTAAAAATATAGAAGCTATGTTCAAAGATCTTAACCACCTCTGTCTACTAAACAAATCCTGAATTTTTAATCTCAATAGCATGATTTCGTAAAGCTCTCAATATTTATATTGCCGTTTCTTTCCAAATGTCTTTTGTCAAAGGTCTTTAAGATACTTGTCAACAATACTATGGAATTCTGTTGATGGAGGAGTTCCATCTCTTGATTCTATATAAACTTTTGGGATTTCATCAGGGTCGCCGCTATCATCGAAACCGTGTTCTCTTTGATCCCAAATGTATCTTATTACATAATACTTTGCCACTTTGGGTGCGCGTTTTTGGGAAAGTTTGGTTAGCTCGGTTAAAGTATGCCCCCATTTTACACAACCATAATTAGCTCCTTTTTCTCTTCCTTCTACACAAACAGCGCAAGTTTCGAAATCTTGGTTAAGATAATAATATCTGAGCCTTCCCCACCGGGTTAATCCAGGATCGTCGTGCATTCTTGCAAAGTAGGATTCCTTTTTAATAGTTCGTATCCAAGGTTCTGATAATCTATATGGGAATCCTTCATCAATTTGCCATGGCTCAAATATACCTTTATTTAATGTTTTAGTCCGTTTATATTCTTTAAATATTTGAGCAAATGTTATTTTGTCACAAAAACAGTGTTTTTTCACTTTTTTATCTGGGCGAAAGATCAAATCTAATGTAGAACCTATATCTCCCCTTGCCCATGTAGACAAAGTTGATCCTAAGCTTGCAGGCTTAAATTTGCCTCTACCAGCGATGTATTTCCCATTGCATGTAGATAGCCCTAAAGGATCAGATGCTACAACAGGTCTGCTTAAAACATATTGATATAGATTTAGGCCATCTTTGTATTGGCTGTGTATATTGAAAGGGTTTTTGTTTGCAGCCGGTGTTATGCCCAATGGGTCACGGGTTAGCCATCTGCCGGTCTGGGAGTTGTAATAAGCAGATGCAATAAAAGATGAAAAAACAACGATAATAAATAATGCAAAAATGCTGAGTCTTTTGATATTTGACATTTCCAGCCTCCGTATCAAATAAAATCCCTCAAATATTTTCTCGCCTTTAATACCCAAAGAAACATTGGGCATCCATGTCTAAAACTTTTACCGCAACTCAAGTTCTCTCTATTACTATCATTATTAGATTGATATTTTTTTGTCAAGAAAAATTTCTGATTTATAAAATTATAAACTTGTATCGTCAGAAATAACTACTGTGTATTTTGTTTCGAATACAATGCATTTCGCTATAGCGAAGTTTAGAAGATACCCAGCCAACACTCCGCAGATGACTGCTAAGTTATAGTGCTGCCTGAAAATATCCAAACCAAAATATAAACTAAAAGCTATGGCCCAATTACCTACAAGGCCAACCAATGAAGCGCAAACAAACATTATCCATTGTTTTATAAGGCTGGGATTGCCAGTTTGGGAAAATGTAAATTTTCTGTTCCAGAAGAAGTTCCAGGTAACAGCAACCGGGAAAGCAATGACATTTGCTATGATAAAATCTTTTATGGTCAGCATTACGAGATTGATGACCAAAAATGCAACTACCATTCCGGAAGTTCCGACCAGGCCAAACTTTATGAACTGACCGAATGTTCGGGTAGATTCGATTTTTGTGCTTTTGTTGGGATAACTCATTGCTGTGCCTCTTTGGCCTCGGATGGTTGTTTAGAGTTTCCTTTTAACTTGGCCATTGCTTCAATAATTTGCTGCTGGTTGGGATTTAAAGAAAGCGATCTACTCCAGTTTTGTACAGCAAAATGGATTTCACCGTGTTTTTGGAGTAAAAATCCCAACTCACCAAATATCCTATAGTCTTTGGGGTCAAGATTTGCTAAATCATTGAAAACCTGTATAGCTTTTACGATTTGCCCCTGATATTTGAATAGGTATGCAAGATTCCAGCGTGGTGTTAAATAGTTTTTGTCCAGTTTAGCGGCAGTTTCATAAAAGCCTATTGCCGGCTCGTGAAGGCCAAATTCAGCTAAGAGAGTTCCAAGATTGTTCATCTCTTCTTTAACGCCTTCACTGAGTTCGGCAGCTTTTTCAATATACCCCATGCCGGTTTTAAATTGTTTTTGCCTGAAACTGTTTGAGGCCAGGCTAAAGTAATAATCAGAGAGGATCATGCTGGCTGGGTGATCAAGAGGTGCTTTAACAGTATCGAGGTTTTTGTATTCATATTGGGGAGGTGTTGTTTGTATCTGTTTATCGGTATTCTTCTGTATCTTAAACAGCATTCCATATGAAACTGCGCGATAGTTCGGCAACAAATTAAGATGTGGCTTAACAGTGTAGTATACAGGCCGATTTGATTTAGTTATAAGATAAGCCTCGATCTGTTCTCGCTCCAGACGAGTGCGAATCTTTTTGGGAGCATTGGGCATTGATTTATAAAGTTTATATTCAATATAACCATATTTGTCAGCTATTGTTATATCGGGACGTACGCCTTCAATAAAATGTCTATATATCAACGGGAAGGTATTATGGTCACCGGATGGGATAATTATAGCGTTATGCTCGAGTGAATTAAGGATGTTGTCCGCATGATCCAGGGCGTAATAGTAATTACGCATATTATTGAGACTGTAATTACACCCAATACTTAGGGCGGTTACAGTTAGAAGGGGCAAGTATTTTATCGCTGATGAAAATGCAAATTGAGGTATATTTTGCGAGATGGCTTTGCCGATTTCCACACAACCAATGACCAGCCAGATGGCGGTTATAATATAGACCGGTAAAAAAAATACTCGTGAGCAATATAAACCCTGCTTTTGAAAGCTCATATTAATAATTTCAGCAAAAACCATAGTGTGCATAATGAAAAAACAGAGCGTGAAATAGAATAGTTTCCTTGAGTGCCTGACAAGATAAAATAAGCCTGCGATGATGAATGGTACTGAAAAAACAGTGTATTGTTTCACATTCCAGTACCATAGCACTGCGATGTGCCCAATGATACGGTGGAGTGATCTTGGGGCGTGCATTGCCTCATCGCCATATTGTTTGCGGAGTACATGTTCGGTGAATCGCTGCCAGTTGTCAGGATTACCCCAATTGATGTACGCATCAGTGTTAGCGGCAATAGGCAGGTAAATATATGGTAAAAGGCCTAATGCGAGCAGAAATAAACAAATAATGATAATCTTAGGGGAAATGAATATTCTTGGTTTTAGGGAAATAACCAGTAGAAATATTAGGGGCCCTAAGAGCACTGCTAAGTTATGGTTAGATAGACAAAGGCCAAATAAAAAAAACATTTTATAGAGGTCAACATTTTTATATGACTGCATCCATGATATCGCGAAATATGCGATTAGACAAACCAGTAATATGTGTAGCGTATATACCTCTGTGATGACAGCCTGGGACCATAAATGGCGGCCCGATGCAAAACACATTCCACCTATAATAGCTGCAAATGAAGTTGTGTTGAAGAATTTTCGTAATATTTTACATAATATTGCTGCTGCTAAAGCCGAAAGAACAGCTGACAAAAGGTTTGCTCTATAAGCAGTAGAGCCGAAAGGAATTACACGTATCCATATCGCAGTTAGAATAGTCCAAAGTGGGTATCCTGGAGGATGTGCTACACCAAAATCATAAGCAGCCGTGATGAGTTCTCCGCTGTCTTCTGCTGTTATAGTTGGAGCTAATGTTATGAGGTATATTGCAAGACATATAACAAAACATATTAGTTCTGGTAAAATGCTACTTTCTGAAATATGCTTTATTTTCTTCATATTTAGTAGGGTTTCTCCTTAGGCCATAGGTTTTGCTTTAGAAGAAATGTGATAAATACTCCTAATGTTATAATAGTTATCAACCATGACATATAAAAATACCACGGTCTGTTATAATATAAGCTAACAGTGTGCTTGCCCGGGTTCAATACTACCGCAGGCAAAGTTTCTTCGATAGTGATCAATTTTGCAGGTTTGCCATCTATTACCACTGACCATCCAGGATAAGTTGATTGACTGAATACAAGCAGACCCTTATTTTCAGCTACAATTGTAACTTTTGCTATTATTTCGTCAGGCTCTATTTCGTGTGTGATATTATTTATGTCTTCGGTATATTTAATTAACTCTTCCAGCTTACTTGGTATGTCATCTTTGTTTTTTAATTCATAAAGCTGAAGTCGGCTTCTGCAAAGATTATTTCGAAAAAGAGCACAAGTTTGTCCGGCATAAACTGGTTCTAGTGATTTTGTTTTTGGCGGTAAAGGGCCTTCAAGTAGATTATACGTTACAAATCGTACATTAAATAATCCCGCCAAAGCCAAGGCATTTTCAATTGTTTCAGGGTGATGCAACTTGGGATAAATATTTCCCATGAAAGCACGATGTGTTTGCTTGGGACAGGACCAATTTAGCCAGTACCAAGCGGTAGGCCTATTTGAATAAACTGTAAGCATATCAGAAAGCGGGTTGTATGATTCTCTGCTAAAATATCTACCTGGTAAATCGCTTGCTTTCATATACTCGGCAGTGGTTTTGTAATCTTCGACAAGAAGGTCAGGAGTCTTTTTTGAAAATAGTGATCGATATGGGTAATAGTCAATGATAGTTATAGCTGTAACACCGA
Organism: Sedimentisphaerales bacterium; assembly: GCA_028282745.1. GTDB lineage: Bacteria > Planctomycetota > Phycisphaerae > Sedimentisphaerales > Anaerobacaceae > JANQHJ01. Next base: position 27,220 of record JANQHJ010000153.1, read on the forward strand.
TCATTATTATAAAAAGCTTAGCTTTACTGAAATTGCAGGTGAAGTGTTTTAATAAAACTGCCACAGAAAGTGTAAGTAAAAATGATGGCAGCACTGATATAAAGAATCCCGGATTTCTCATATGTGAATATAACGGCAGCCAGGCAAGTAGGGGGAATAAACATGTATAAAAAGCTAATAGCAAAAAGCCGCTTGTAAGAACAATTTGTAGGAGTGAAAATTTCTCGCAACAAAGTTTTTTTCTTAACCATATTACTATACATACTATGATTCCGAGTGTTATACAGGTAGTCCCAAGCAGAAATGGGTGATTTTCAGAGTAGCTTAAATGTTTGTAAAGTCTTATTGCCTGAGTAGAAAGATTGTTATATATGCTTGTAGTTCCGCTTGATATCCATATCATACAAATACAAACAAAAAGTGACATCCACACAAATCCTATCTTTATGTTTTTTCTTTTTTTAACAAAAAATACAGTGGCTACCATTAGTAATAAGCTATTACCTATGTAAAAATTACCCGCATCAAAACAGTCACGATTTTGTAAATACGCTGAAAGCTTATTAACGATCCAGCCGTTGCGGTCTATAAGATATAAAGGATTGTTAAGTCCAAAAGTGGACCTGGATTGTTCCAGCACCGACTCTGAAAACAATGCAATATGTTTTTGTTCAACAATAGCAGGTAATAGAAAAAAAGAAGCAAACGCAAATGCCATTAATGCTGACCCGATCAGCCATAATGAACGTTTTATATAATCTTGTATTTGGTGCTTAAATAAAAGTTTGCTTGGGTCAGATCTGCCTAAGGCGAGTGCAAACAGGTATATAAAAGGCAGGCTTGTGAATGCTCTTTCGGTGTCGATCCATACTGTAAACATGACGGAAATAGCCGCTAATCCCATTGATTTGATAGATGGATTGTGACTTAGTATCCATAGAGATAGAAAGCAAATGGGCAAAATGGCGTAGAAAGGCGGGAAATTCATATGTCCGGCATAGGCTGTGCTGAACGTATATATTGGACTGAGCGAATAAGCCATACCTGCCCAGAGCGATATAACTTTTGCCTTTGTAAAATATAGACTTACAAAGAACATAGAAGCACCTGCCAAGCCTAGATAAAAGATTGCACCGACTTTTACAGCAAGTATGGGATTGAAAAAAAAAGCAAAAGGTAGATATGCAGCCCAATCGAGAAAAGTGAAAAATAGCGTATTAGGTGCACCACAAAATCTTGTCGTAGACCAGTTGGAGAAATTTCCATTTACAATTGCCTGTTTCATTTCATTGACAACTGTTACGCTGCCGGCAAAGTCACCGGGTGGTAATTTGTCATTTAACCATGTGCTTACATAGATGAACAATGTCACCTGGTATAAAAAAATAACCAGAATTGTAAAAAATATTTTTCTCTTCATTTCTTTTGCTTTCAAGAAGTTATGAAGACATTAAATGTTTTTTGGGCTACAAATGCAAGATTTTAGTTGACAAAAATTAATCTTGTGTGTATTTGTTTTAGCAGAGTAATATGAGATTGCGAACATGAGAGGAAAATTCGCTGAGGGTAACATAAGGTAGGGAATTTTCTTTTAGTAAGCGAATGGTTTGGTTGTGTACTTTTGCTAAGAAAGTGCATGATTTTTGCGAAGGAGATATGCGCGCTATGTCCATTCAGATTAATGCTGCGAAGAAAGTCGCTTGCAAACTTAAAACTTCATTTCAAGTTACTAAACCGTCTCTTCAGTTAATAAGAACATCTATTAACGACTGTATTGTTGTTGTCCCTACTTACAACGAAAAGGATAACATTATCCCTATGGTTACTGCTCTAAAACAATTACCCATACCGGTGGACATACTCGTAGTCGATGACAATAGCCCGGATGGTACTGCGGAAATCGTTCAGAAATTGATAGAACGATACAAGGGATTGTATTTAATCAAACGCCCTAAGAAAAAAGGCCTTGGCAGTGCTTATAAGGATGGCTTTGGTTTTGCCGTACGTAACGGCTGGAAATATATTTGTCAGATGGATGCCGATTTTAGCCACGAGCCTGCCGATGTTTGCCGCTTATTGGCTGCCTGCCGTGAGGGTGCCGATGTGGCGATCGGATCACGTTATAAAAGAGGCGGGAAGATAGAAGGCTGGCCCTTGAAGAGGTGGCTTATATCCAGAACTGCTAATCTTTACGCACAAATTCTAACAAGAAGCCGAATCAAGGACCTCACTGGAGGATTTAAATGCTTTACTCGGGGGGCACTGGAAAAAATAAACTTAAATCATGTTAATAGTGAAGGTTACGTTTTTCAGGTCGAGATGAATTATCGAGCTGCCAAGCAAGGCCTTAGGATAGAACGATTGCCGATTTGCTTTACCGATCGGATAAGAGGTTTCTCCAAACTCGGCAAGGATGAAGCAATCAACGGCGCAAAGCAATTATTGAAACTGGTGTTTAATAAAAATATTCACAAGGATTCAAAATGAAGCTTGGTATTAGAATTCTGATCATAACGATAATAATTTCAATATCTTGTTTTCTGGCATGGGCAGAGGATGACTGCGGTGGTGGTAAGTATGAGTACTGTGGCGAGTGCAGGGAATACGGGCCTAATCCGGGGATCTGGCTTTACAACACTTTTGATAAGATTGCTGGTTATACTGGTATTGTAGTAAACATTGATACTCCTTGTATGCACCAAGAATGTTTAGAGCTTAACACAAATCCGCTGCCAGCCTATTTAGAACCTGAAATAAAGATATACTGTGGTGAAGCGGATGAGAAACCGGATGCAAAGCCCGGAGACCCATGCGGTACAACCATTAAGGTATATGATTGCGGGGCCCAATCTCATGCGTTTATAATTTTTGAGTATCCGGAAGTTGAAAGATATGATGCCTGTGAGGTAGCGATAAATCCTTGGCAGGAGGGATCTTTGTCTGCGGAGCGACGATATGATTATGCAGAAGCGATCATACATAGAAAAACAGAATATGACCATCTATATGCGGTTTTTCCCAACGATGTTTTTAATATAAGAAAAGGCTGGCATGATTCGTCGACAAAATCACCGTTTTGTTTATGGACTCCTGACTTCATAGAGGTATCTCTCGTCGATACATCCTGTGAGGGCCTCGAAAAAGCAAAGAATGCTAAAGTAGAAATTTATGCGTGGGTGCACCAGTTGGTAGAGCTTGATGGATTTAAAAAGTATCGAGATAATGTACAACTGACTGGAAACGATTACCCTAATGATTATGGTTGGGCGGCAGATGATGATGCCCATGAGACTGTAGGGCCCTGGTGTGGCAATTGTGAAGAAAGCGATCCTCAACCTTATGATTGTGTGCGGATGGAAATCTTAGATAAATATTGTGAGTACCCATTGCAGTGTTCCCCTCAACAAGAAATGGTTTATCGTACCGAGGATCCTATTTTAACTATAAGCGTTGAATTTAAGCCAGGCGATCTTTTGAATGATTTATGTGGCAGTCCAGAAACTCCTAAAGATCCGATTGGTTTAAGCGGTGGTTCTGATGGATGCAGTGGCTTTTGTGATGGATTACATGGTGGTAATTTAGAGATGCCTGTCCCCAATGATCCTATCGATTACAGCGGGGTCAATGCGTCTGTGTATTACTATAGTGTAGGAGAAACCAATCTGAAAGGCTTCTGGTTCAAGCCGGATCACGAGAATGAAGATTGGTATATGGCTGAAGATGTCGAATATGATCCTGCCAGTGATACTTACACCAAAATAAACATCAGGGTAGATGATAGCATAGAAAATCTAAAATATTATTATTCCAAGGCAGGTACATGGACCACCGATGACCAGGCATACGATGAGAATCGTGGCTCGATTCCATTACGTTATGTCATGTCCGGCGACAAGACCAAATGGAAGAGCGAATATGATGAAACCAATGGCCGTATAACTCATATTTCAACTAATGATTCCGGTGGTGATACCAGATATGGCGTTTATGATCTTGATGGTAATGGCAATATCGCTCGTTTATGGATTGGCAGTGATATAAGTGAATATTCGGACTATGGTACTTTACCTTCTGGTGGTCGATGGATAGATTTACAGGTTGACGACGATACAGGCGTGATCACGAAAAGAACCAGCGGCTGTGGCGGCTGCGGTAATGGTAGCACGAAAAGTTATTCATATATTGAAGGTAGGAGCAGGAACCTTCTTTCCAGTATAGGTGATTCCAGTGAAAATGTTTTAGTTAGTTACAAATATGATTCTAAAGACAGGGTGATCAGTCACTGGCTTGGTGCTCATGATACCGGCCTGAAGGTAGCTGGCTGGGAATATTCTGATTACAACGATACTGATCCAAGTACAAATGGCAATAATAAACTTATCAGGAAAGATTATATTGATAATACACACTATCGTGCCAAAGAGATTTTAGCCGGAAATGATGGAACAATAAAAGAGGAGAGGCTTTATCATGCTCTTCAATCTGGCAATACTTTAACCGGCGATTACTCCAGTACCGTTTATGAATATAAATATTGCGGCTCTTCAGGAGAGAGTACCCAGAAAACCACTATTCTTCCAAATGGCAATAAATTACATGTTTACTATGACGAAGCATCTGATGGTTATAACATTACTAAAAGAACACGTGAAAATCGCTCGGGCAGTAAAACTATAAATGTGGCCCAGACAAAATATTCAGGGAGTGCCCCGCCTTATAAGGTAACAGAATCTATCGATGCTCGTGGCGGGACTACTAGTTACAGTTATAACGGTGGATTATTGAGTTATAGTGTAGGCCCGGAGCCTAAGCAGGGTGTATACCCTTTATACACGTATTATGATTATGATTCAGGAGGTAAACTGACACTTGAATGTCTAACAGATTGGTCTTATTATCTAAGTACCTCTTATGCATATGACGATTACGGTAATCTCATTACGCAGATAACTGGTTATGGGGGTGCTAATGCGGCGACTACAGTTTATTTCTATAATGAA
>JANQHJ010000063.1 GCA_028282745.1 Sedimentisphaerales bacterium
CGAGGCGAATTGTGCCAAGTCAACAACGGTATCGTGCTCGAAAGTCCGGGCCATGATGCCGCTGACATAACGGCTCAGAACGCGGGCGATATCCTTTACCGGTTCGCGCTTGCCGATGCCTCCAATGTCTTCAGGCTTGACGTATATGGCAGCACCGCCGAGATCGGTCATGGCGACCTGGAAGCTCATGCGTGTCCGCAATGACGGTTTCTCGAATAGCATTGCCAGGGACTTGCCGGCGAGGCAGATATCTCGCTGACCGGATTTATATAGTTTCTTTAAATCGGCACTTAAAGTCAGCAGTTCATCGAGCTGGCCGGTTGTGCACGTATCTATGGATAAGAAGTCTTTCATTTTTTAATTCTCACTTAAAACTTCGTCAAGGATCTCAATTGCTTTATCAATTTGCCCAGCTGTCACGTTCATGGGTGGCATGAAACGTATGACAGTATCGTGGGTGCAATTGATCCGCAGGCCTTTACTAAGACAGTCATCGACAATTTTCGAGCCCGGCTTTGTCAATTGGACGCCGATCATAAGTCCGATACCCCGGACGTGGTCGATTACCGGATATTTTGCTGCGAGGGCATTCAATTTTTCCCGGGCGTATTGGCCCATTTTGTTAGCGTTTTCGAGCATATTATCCTCTTCGACGGCTTCGAGAACAGCGATCGCGGCTGAACAGGAAAGCGAGTTTCCGCCAAATGTCGAGGCATGTTTACCTGGCGCTAACTTTTGGGCTATCTCGTCTTTTGCCATTATCGCCCCTATAGCAACACCACCGCCGAGTGTTTTGGCCATTGTCATGATGTCCGGCTCGACGTCATAATGCTGATAGCCGAACCATTTTCCGGTACGGCCGATGCCGGTCTGGACCTCGTCGAGGATCATTATCGCACCATTGGCATCACAGAGTTCGCGAATTTTGCTGAGGTATTCAGGGGTAGCGATGTTAATGCCGCCTTCACCCTGAATCGGCTCGACCATAATGGCTGCGACCTCGTCATCGAAGGTTTTTTCCAAGGATTCGATATCATTGAATGGTACATACTTAAAGCCGGGCACTAATGGCAAAAAGCCTTCGTGGTACTTCGGCTGGGCGGTAGCTGTTACGGCGGCGAAAGTCCGGCCGTGGAAGCTGCCTTCGGCAGTGATGTATTTATACTTGTCCTCTGCTGTACAGAGACGCGCTAATTTCAAAGCTGCTTCAACAGCTTCGGCGCCGCTGTTGCAGAAGAAGCACTTTCCGCCAAATGCACGTTCGCTTAGCATTTTTGCGAGCTTGCCCTGAGGCTCAGCATAGAATGTATTATCTATGTGCAGCAATTCGCCAGCCTGAGCGCGAATGGCTTCGACAACTTTAGGATGGCAGTGGCCTATACCGGAGACTGCCCAGCCGGGGAACATGTCGAGTATCTCGTTATCGTCTGCATCGTACAGATAAGAGCCCCGGCCCTTTGTTATAACGCGCGGCAACCGGCCGTAATTGGCAATAACATATTTATCAAATAATTCTATTGTCTCTTGCGTTGTCATTGTGAATTCGTCCTTTCTTTCGATATGTACGAAAGATAAGTTTATCTAACTATCTGTGTGCCGATGCCCTTGTCGGTGTAAATTTCGAGCAGCAGCGAATGCGGGATCCGTCCGTCAACGATGTGTGCCTTTGCCACACCGTTATCAATAGCATGCAGACAGGAATCTACCTTCGGCATCATGCCGCTGGTAATAGTACCGTCGTCGATCATACTTTTGATCTGATCTTCGTTGACGCTCGAAATTGTACTGTCAGGATCGTCAACATTCGAGCGGATACCATGCGTGTCACTTACCACTACGAATTTTTCGGCACCAATAGCAGCGGCAACTTTGCCGGCGGCGGAGTCGGCATTGACGTTTAGCTTTCCACCTTTTTTATCGCTTGCAACGGGAGCTATCACTGGGATAGTTCCGGTGTCGCAGAGTTTTTGAATCAGCTCGGCATTTACATCGTTGACCTGGCCAACAAAACCAAGGTCTATTTTTCTGCCGTTCTCGCCGATAAGACGAAGCGGCTCAGCGAATAATACGCAACTGCTGAGCGAATGCAGGCCCATTGGCTTGCATTCATTTTCGTCAAGGGCCTGGCAGATAGGGGCATTAACCTCATTTACCAGGGTGCGTTCGACAATATTCAGGGTGCGTTCGTCGGTATAGCGTCGGCCTTTGACCCAGACAGGTTCGAGGCCCGCCTCGTTCATCGCGCGGGTTATGGCCTTGCCGCCGCCGTGAATAATAACCGGCAGCATGCCGACAGTGTACATGAAAGCTACATCGGCGAGCAGCTTGGTGCGCAGGGATTCATCGTCGAGGACACTGCCGCCGAGTTTGACTACGACAATTTTGCCCCGGAAGCGGCGGATGTATTCCATCGCCTCGATAAGACAATCAGCTTTTATAATAGCCTGCTGCATTTATAAACCCTAAAAAACAGATAATTCGCAAGCCAGTTAGTGTATTGGCAGCTATAGTGTTCGTCAAGTAAATTTAGCTTGACCAAAAGGGGGGCTCATTGCTATGATAACAGCGGAAGAAGTAAAAAAACAGCCTTGGGAGGAATGGCCATGAAGGTAGCAAAGATTACACGTGTCATGCGAATATTGACCGCACTGCAATCGGGTCAGAAGTACACAGTTGACGAACTGGCCACGACATTTAAAACAAGCCGGCGTACTGTTTTCCGCGACCTCAAAGAATTAGAGGCTATCGGCGTGCCGTATCACTACGATCAGGAGAACGGCGGCTATGTTATCGAACCGGAATTTTTCCTGCCGCCGATGGATCTTAATCTGCAGGAGGCAATGGCTCTGCTGCTACTTGTCCACAAAGCAAGGGGCCAGATACAGCTGCCTTTCAAACGCTCGGCGCTACTGGCAGCTATGAAGATAGAAAATAATCTGCCGCCCAAAATTAAAGAGTACTGCAATACAGCGTTGCAAAATGTATCGACATACGCATCAGCACAGGCTCCACTTGGTGAGCTTGACAAGATATTCGCCAAGCTGCAACAGGCTATAATGAATAAGAACAAAGTCAGTATTGCTTATCACTCGCTTTATGACGGTGAGGATATTCAGCTGGAGTTGTCACCTTATCATTTGCTGTTCAATCAACGGGCGTGGTATGTTGTCGGAGAGTCGAGCTACCACAAAAGCGTTCGCACATTCAAGCTGAATCGAATCAAAAAGCTGAAAGTAATGGATAAGCTCTACATTGACGATGATCATTTTGACCTTAATGATTATCTTGGCAGGGCTTGGTCGATCATACCGGAAGGACAGCTTTATAATATTAAGTTACGCTTTTTGCCGAAGGTCGCTCAAAATGTAGCGGAGGTGCAGTGGCATAGTACTCAACAGGCTAAGTGGGAGCAAGACGGTTCGGTGACGCTGGAATTTCGAGTTGATGGGCTCGGTGAGATTAGTTGGTGGGTGCTCGGATACGGCGACCAGGTAGAAGTGCTGGCACCTAAAGCACTTCGAAAGAGGGTGGCTGAAGCGGCTAAAAATATGCTCGCACTTAACGATTGAACGTGAAATATTTGGTAAATTCAGCAATTCGTGTATAATCCCCTGCATGCCATTAGTAACATTAGATGAAATTCAAATACAGTTCGGCCCTGACTTGATATTCGACAGGCTACGGGCGAGGTTCTATCCTAAAGAGAAGGTCGGACTGGTCGGTTCCAACGGCTGCGGCAAGACAACGCTTTTAAAGATGATACTCGGTGAAGTGGAGCCGGATGTCGGCAGCGTTAGGCGAAGGAAGATACTAAAAGCAGGATACCTACCTCAAGAACCTCAGTTCAGCAATGACAAGACCGTCATCGAAGAACTGCACAGCGGAGCGGATAAAATATTAGAGCTGCAAAATAAGATACACGAGCTCAGTGATAGCATGAGCGGGCTCGAAGGGGATGAACTGAACGCCGCAATGAAAAGATATGATAATCTATGTCATGAGTTCGAGGCGGCTGGTGGCTATCGCTATGAGAATAAAATAAAAGAAATCGCAGCGGGATTGGGACTTGGGGAGAAATTACTGAATGTCAAAACAAATCAGCTCAGCGGCGGACAGAAATCACGGCTTGGGCTGGCGAAGGTACTATTGACTGACGCTAATATGCTGCTGCTCGATGAACCGACGAATCATCTTGACTGGAATGCGACACTTTGGCTGGAGCAGTATCTTAAAAACTTCAAAGGTTCGGTTGTTATGGTTAGCCATGATAGATTTTTGCTCGATAGACTTGTAGATAAGATCGTAGAGATTAGAAATCGCCAGGCATTTATCTATCCGGGAAATTACAGCAACTATCGAAAAGAAAAAGAAAAACGCGACCTTGAATTTCAAAGGCAATATCAACAGAGAGTGGAATTCGTTGAGAAGACGAGAGATTTCATCGCTCGAAATAAAGACCAGGAGGGGATGAGGGGCACAGCTCGTGGAAGGAAAAAGCGGCTGGATGCTTTGCTGAAATCTGATCCGAACTATTTGGAGAAGCCGGAGACAGAAAAAGATTTTCATTTCGAGTTTGAACCGGTTGACCAAAAGACTAAGCGCTCGCAATTAGTATTAGGTTGTAAAAAACTCAGTAAGAAATACGAAGATATAGTCCTGTTCGAGGGGCTGGACCTTGAGGTATTGACGGGTCATCGGCTTGGTGTGATAGGGCCTAATGGAACGGGTAAGACGACTTTTTTAAAACTCGCAATGGGACAAATCAAGCCTTCATCGGGAGAGGTTGTATTAAAATCAAATCTTTCAGTGGGTTATCTCGATCAGGCGCAGGAGCAGCTCAACGACAATAATACCGTACTGGAAGAAGCCATAATGGTGTTGCCGGAAATACCGCAGGAGAAAATGAGGACCAGGCTCGGTGCGTTTTTGTTCAGAGGTGATGACGTTTTTAAAAGAGTGAGTAACCTCAGCGGCGGTGAACGGAACAGGCTGGCTTTATGCAAGCTGGTGCTGGCTGGGCCTGAAGTTTTGATACTGGATGAGCCGACAAATCACCTTGATATAACAAGTATCGAATCGTTAGAGAGAGCGCTTAGGAATTATGCCGGTACGATAATCGTAGTCAGCCATGACAGATTCTTTCTGGAAAGAACTGTCGATCAGCTGCTGGTGGTGGGCGTCGATGAACTGGGCAATAAAAAACTGGGGCGGTATGAAAAAGTGACCGGTTCTTTTAACAGATATTCACAACTGCTCGATGAAAGACGTACCAGCCTGGAAAATAAAAGTCAAAAAGCAAAGCGTAAAAACAAAAAAGCTCAGAAAAAAATAAAGAGTACGCCTTCGGAATTAGTGCAGTTTGCGATGTGGGGGCCGGAGAAAATGGAAGCTGCAATCGAAAAAACCGAGGCCGAGATAGAAGCTATTATGGGAAGCTTCGGCGACGAAAGTATCTATAAAGATCCGGAAAAATACACAGAGGTTCAGGGGCAGCTCGATGCACGAAAAGCGTATCTCGATTTATTATTCAAAGCTTACGAGTACAAATTTTTCGATTAAATACACCTAAACATTTATCAGTTCACGAACACTACTTGTCTGCCTTTGCCTGATCTGTTCAACGAAAGCCTCTAATCGAGTTGTCAGTGTCGGATCTTCCTGGCCGTCGAAGCTTATGTTAAGGATCGGCATATTGCCACAGTCTTTGCTTAAGCGCATTGTCTGAGTACTGACTATAGTCGAAGGCATACATGTAAACGGCATAACATTTATCACACCGCCAAAGCCCTGGTGGTAGTATTCAAGAATCTTACCGACACTCAGGACGGCTTCGCCTTCGAAGGAATCACTGATATAAGGCTTCGCCAATTCAAGCGTATGTTCGATAGGGCCTTCAGCAAGCGGCCCGAATTTTTCTTCGAGCGGCTTGGCTATTTGCTTTTCCATGCGACGCTGGAAAAACTGTTGCGTAAGATTTGAGAACCAATGTTTCATATTGCCGCGCCGCTTTGCCATTCTCATGCGATTAACATTAGTATAATAAACCCACTCGGCGAGTGAGGCCAGGTCACAAGCAGCGCCGAGATTTTCTAATCTTTTGATAATATCAGAATTAGCAAACTCGTGCGTACGTACATAAATCTCGCCTACAACCCCAATTCGTGGTTTGACGGCAGTGTGGTCAAGTTCAATCTTACTAAAAGCATCAGCGATTTGAGCTGTTACTTTGGCTTTTTGGGCAACTGTGGTTTTTCGCTCAATCGCTTTTATGAACCGGGCGAGGGATTCCTCGTAAACCCATTGGGCGAGATCTCTATCCTTAGCGAAAGGGCGCAATCGAATAATTAATTTGTTCAATAGATCGATGCCAACCATCGAAGCCCAGACATCTTTCATAAAACTAAGTGTCACGGAACTGTCGATCGACTGCTGGAAGTGTGAGTAGAAGCTGTCGTCCTGGTTCGGTGAGATCACCGGTATATTTAAGGCTTTGGCTTGTTTCAACACTAAACGATGCAGGCAGTTATACATTCCGAAACGGCATGGGCCGGAACCGCCGGGCATGAAGAAGGCGATCTTTTCGGGATCGTTGTTCTCAATAACAGTCAGCATATCGCCGGTAGTTATGGCACAAGGCAGGCACTCTTTACCGTTTGTGAACTTTCTTCCCCTCATTAGTGTCTCTTCGTCGGCCTTGGGCATTACCTTAGAAGGCTGGCCGTAAGCCCTAAAGCAGGCGGCCATGCCTTCGGCGCAGTTGCCCATATAAGGTACATAGAGAGTCCGCTCTTTACTGAGTCTGGCGAGCCACGATGTTTGTTCTTTTTGCTGAGAATCCGTTGAGCTTTTATAATGTTTAAGGCTTTCAAGAAACGCTTCAAGCCTGGTTATGACACCAGCGTCTGCGGAATGTTCGTCGAGCTCCAGCTGCAGGCAGGGCTTGTCACCCATTATATCCTTGAAGAAAGAAAGCAAGAATGAATCAGGGCCGCAACTGAAGTTTGAAAGATATATAGCAAACAGGCGGTCATCATTTTTGATGATCTCAGCGGCTCTTAATATTTTCTGGCCGTAGCTCCAGTAAGTTTGGCTGTGCAGGAATTCATCACTTAGCGGAGCTTTTTCCAGATCGAGCATGTCCATCGGTATAGCATCAACGCCATGCTGAGCCAGCTTCTTCGGCAGTTGTAGATTCAGACCGGTATCGCATCCATTGTAAGGCCTTGATACCAAGACGAAAAGTTTTTTGCCGGGCTCAATCTTATTCAATATTTCATTGCCCTTCTCCACCAGGCCGGCGTCAAATTCTTTTTGGGCTTTGATTGAAATATCGAGAGCTTTTAATATTTTGTTCTTCGATATTCCGAGTTTCTTGCCGAGTTTAATGAAGCTTTGTTTGTAGAGTTTATCGCCCTCGCCGAACCTCATGGACTGGGTCAAAATCTCAGTATTTTCCAATTTATCGGAGAAGGCTGCTTTTACTTGATATACAAACGACTGGACGTATGGACAAAGCTGATTGTGTTTATTGTTTTCATAAGTTTTGTTCATCGTAACGATGCTTGGAATGAAAACATAATCGCATTTTTTATTAATAAGTTCCGCAACGTGGCCGAAGGCGACCTTAACAGGGAAACATGTTTGGGCGGTTACTAATTCGACGCCTTTTCTTATTATTGCTTTATCGGTGTTCTCCGAGAGTACAACCTCAAAACCAAGCTCCTTGAAGAATTTGCTAAACAGCGGTAATTGCTGCCAGAAAACCAAAGATCGCGGGATACCAATCGTAGTCGAAGTGAGTTTTGGCTGCTCTTTACGTTTATGAACACCTGCACAGTCGAGCAATTTTTTATTTCTAAATTCAAAGGCTTTGAAGCCCGAATCGGAAAGAGTTTTCTTTTTGAGATTATACCTGTCACATCGTGAGCCGTAGTATAAAGGTTCTGAACCGGGCAGCTGAACCTTTTTAATTTCACAATCGTTGGCACAGTGCTCACAGGTAAATGATTCGACCGAATATTTAACAGTGACAAGGTTTTCAAAGCCGCGAAACTTGCTTTGGATATATTTGCTTTTGCCGGCTTCTATTTTTTGCATGTGTTCCTGCGCGATAGATGCGGCTCCAAGTGCGCCGGTGACTTCGTGATGATCAGGGACCATAATTTGTTTGCCGGTGACTTTCTCGAAAGCCGCCCAGACAGCTTTATTGAAAGCGGTACCGCCCTGGAAGCAAATATTGCTGCCGATCTTTCTTCTTCCGACAACCCTGTTTAAATAATTACTGACAATGGAATAGCTAAGACCAGCGACAAGATCCGGGGTTTCCGCTCCCTGCTGTTGATAGCTCAAGAGGTCGGATTCCATAAAGACTGTACATCGCTCGCCGAGCTTGATCGGGGCTTTGCTCTCAAAGGCAAGGTTCGCAAATTCATCTTTTATACTAATGCCGAGTCTTTGGGCCTGTTCCTCTAAAAACGAACCCGTACCAGCGGCACAGGCATGATTCATTTCAAAATCAACAACAACGCCATTAGAAAGTGATATATATTTGCTGTCCTGGCCGCCAATCTCAAATATCGTATCGACTTTCGGATTAACTATGGCAGCGCCGGCGGCCTGTGCGGTTATCTCATTAATAACAGTATCGGCGCCAATAAAGTCACCTGTAAGATACCTTCCGGAGCCGGTGGTAGCGGCGCCTAAGATATTAACTTTTTGTGCAATTTCTTTACCTACTATATCGAGGCCATTCCTAACAGCTTCGAGTGGATTACCAGCCGTCATCAGATAAGCCTTGGCGAGAACGCGTCTTTGTTCGTCCATTACTACAACGTTGGTGCTTATAGAGCCGACATCAATTCCAAGATAAGCATCAACGGCAGTATCTGAATTTTCTAATATTTCACTGTGAACCTTGCTTGCAGGCGGTGGCAATGTTGGCTTATTCAACGGCGCCCTTCTTGGTGCACGTTTTAGGGATGAGCCGTGGTTTTTAAGATATTCATCGATCTTTTCAAATGAAACCTCATTTTTAATCGGCCTCTCAAGGGCTACTAAAACAGCGCCTATAGCGCCGGTATAAAAATGATCTTGTGGGATAATGAGCTGTCCTTTTTCGAGGTGGAAAACCTGTTCTAAAGCCCACCTTACTCCGATATTAGCAGCAACACCGCCGGTAAAAACTATCGGTTTAGTAAAAGTTCGGCCGCAACCGAGATTGCTTTTCAAGTTCCGGGCAAGAGCCAGACACAAACCGGCGAGAATATCACACATCGGCGTAGCCTGTTGCTGGAGATGTATCATGTCGCTCTTAGCGAAGACCGAGCAACGGCCGGCCATTCTCGGGACCGATTTACTCTCAATAGCCATCTGGCCAAATTCGTTTTCAATATCAATGCCAAGCCGCTGGGCCTGCTGATCGAGAAATGAACCTGTACCGGCAGCACAAACTGTATTCAGGGCGAAATCTTTTGTACGGATCCTGCCGTTTTCTTTGGTCAGAAAAATAAGTTTACTATCCTGGCCACCCATTTCAATAACGCTGGCTTCGGAAAACTCCGGGTACAAACACGAAACAGCTTTTGCCTGTGCCGCAACTTCATTTATAAAGGCAGAGTTAATTATCTTCGCGATTGTCCGGCCAGCAGAGCCTGTGGCAGCTACTGTCTCTAAGGCACTCAAATCAAAAGCGTGCTTCAGTTTTTCCAGTTGGGTCTGAAACGTCTCTATCGGCCTGCCGAGCGTTCGTTTGTATTGTTTGTAGATTATTTTGCCCGCGCTATCCAGAACAACTATGTCACTGCTGACCGAACCAACATCAACACCGAGACAGAGGGCTCCTTCATCATGTAATGGTTGTACGTTACCGTGTGAGCGGCCTGATATTAGAATATTATTACGGTCCTCTTTTCTCATCGCTGTTTCCCTTTCTAAATACAGGGTAAATATCTTAAACAAAATATTCACTAACTTCCAGGGATTTTATATTAACACCTTTAACCTTGAAAACCTGTTGGTTCTTTTAAATCACTTTTTTATTATATATGTGAATTATATATATATTAACACGGTTGTCAATACTAAATACTTGGTAAATTTAAAATTTTTTTTACTTAATTCGCCGTGGATAAGTTGTGAGTTAACCTGTTGGATAACACTGCCATCCTGACAAGTTCCAGTTGTTAGTTTTATGCTGTTTTATATTAACCGACTTACTAATAATAAAACTAACCGGTTATCCACAGCCCAAAAGATCGTTACTAATACTGTAAACGTATTTATTATAGGTATTTACAATTTCAAGTTTCAGAAAACTAACAAAACTACAGTGTATATGACTAATAATACTTAATTCTATTTTAATATATTATGATAAAAACAACAGCTCTCAAAAGGCATAATCAATCACCTGTATAGCCCGCTAAATTTGAAAAAAATAGATTGTTCAAATACATTCCATGGGGTAAACTAATGCAATTGTAAAGCGTGGGTATTAAACATTACTCGTTTATTCAAGAGGTCTTACGATGAAAGTGGAGTTCAACAGAACAGCTCTTGCTGAGGCACTATCGTTAGTTGCTTCTGTTGTACCGGCAAGGACGCCAAAGCCGATTTTACGATGTGTTCACCTCAATGCCGACAATCAGGGAGTACGCATTAGCGCTACCGACCTTGAGGTTGGGATAACCTGTTTAATTACAGAGGTTTCAGTTCAAACCAAGGGCCAAACGGTAGTGCCCGCTGACCGTTTGAATGCTATTGTTCGTGAAAGTGCGGATGACGTTCTTTTATTCGAGGCCAATGAAGGTAAGTGTGAGGTAAAAGGCTCTGACAGCCATTTTACGGTTTTAGGCCAGGAGGCCAGCCAATATCCGGCAGTTCCTGAATTCGAAGGCGAGGCTGACCTTGAGGTCGGTTTGCAGGCTTTGCAGGCGGCGATCGAGAAATGCCTGTTCGCAACAGCAA
>JANQHJ010000109.1 GCA_028282745.1 Sedimentisphaerales bacterium
AAGTGGCTAAGGCAAACAGACCGTTACTCATTGTTGCTGAAGATGTCGAGTCCGAAGCTCTTGCAACCCTGGTTGTTAACAAATTAAAAGGTGTCCTTAAAGTCGCAGCCGTAAAGGCTCCTGGCTATGGTGACAGAAGAAAAGCAATGCTCGAAGACATTGCTGTCCTGACCGGTGGTGAGGCCATTTTTAAAGATCTCGGTATCGAGCTTGAAAATATTAGCGTCAAACAGCTTGGTGTTGCCAAGAAAGTAACTATTGACAATGACAACACTATTATCGTCGAAGGCGCAGGCAACGAAACAACCATTCAGGCACGCATTAAACAGATCCAGGCCGAGATCGATGTAACGACAAGCGATTACGACCGTGAAAAACTACAGGAAAGACTCGCCAAGCTCACCGGCGGTGTAGCGCAGATCAACGTCGGGGCCGCAAGTGAAGCTGAAATGAAAGAAAAGAAAGCACGCATCGAAGACGCTCTTCACGCTACAAGAGCTGCTATCGAAGAAGGCATCGTACCCGGCGGTGGAGTCGCGCTGGTAAGGTGTATCGATGCTATAGACAAACTGAAACTCAAAGACGACGAAAAGACGGGCACAGATATTGTAAGACAGGCACTTTCGAAGCCTTGCTACTTCATTGCGGAAAACGCAGGAGCTACAGGCAACCTCGTAGTTGACAAAGTCGCCGGAGGTAAAGTCGGATTCGGCTATAACGCCGCAACTGATAATTATGAGGACTTGTATGAAGCCGGTGTTATAGACCCAGCCAAGGTAACGCGTATTGCCCTTACGAACGCCTCCAGTATCGCCGGGCTGTTACTAACCACTGACTGCCTCGTCACCGAACTGCCGAAGGATGAGGAACCAATGCCGGGCGGTATGCCGGGAATGGGCGGCATGGGAGGAATGGGTATGGGTGGCATGCCAGGAATGATGTAATATAGTGGAACCACGGATTACTCGGATTTACACGGATTAGAAACAGAAGTAATCAGAAAACGGATTTTTTAATAGGTTAAGAAATGGCAGAATCAGATTTAATACATCATGAGCTGACAAGAGAAATTATCGGCTCTGCCATGGAAGTTCATAGTGCTTTGGGATGTGGATTCCTTGAAAGTGTATATGAAGAAGCCTTAGCAATAGAATTTGGCATTAGAAATATACCGTTTGGAAGACAAAAAGAAACCAATGTTTTTTACAAAGAGAAACTCGCTAAACTTTTTATATGTGATTTTCTTGTAGACAAAAAAGTGTTGCTTGAAATCAAGGCTATTTCACAATTGACTAAAACAGAAGAAGCACAATTAATGAACTATTTGAAAGCTACCGGTATTAAAGTCGGATTACTTATAAATTTTGGTGAGAGATCCTTGAAGCATAAAAGATTTGTACTATAAATTTTAAACCACGGATTAGCAGAATTAACACGGATTAAAAAAATAAAGGTTAGGTAATTAAATGGCGAAAACAGTTTTCATTTTGGGTGCAGGAGGCACAAAGACATAATGGAGGAAGCTCCTGAATCAATTAAAGTGTTAAACGAGTTATACGAAATATACACTAAGGATTTGGCTGAACAAGGATACTCTAAAGAAGAGGTTTTTTGGTTTGGTTTTGCTGTGAATTGCTGTTACATTTGGGATACTAATGCAGAAGTTGAAGTTCGCTTAAGTGAAATATTTCGGCTTTTTCTTACCATATATTGCGAAAAGATATATCCAGAGATGAAAGTTGAAAACGAAGCAAGATTTATAGAATCGTTAAAGGAAAAATATGACTTAATTCGTCGAAATGTACTAGAAACAAAAGATCCATATGAATCATCTTTAAAACTCGGCGAAATTATTCACAAAGATAAACTCAATATTATAAAACAAGCATTAACGGCAGATGGCGTTCTTTCTTATGCTCATGCTACAGTTCCTATGCCCTTTAAACTACTAAAAGATATTTAAAAAGTTGAAAGAGATATATGAGTGGAATATATCCTCGCTTTCGTGAGGATAACAACAAGTAATAATTCGAAAAATTTGTGGTATAAAACCCCAAAAATAATCCTTGTGAATCCGGGAAATCCGTGGTTTTGAAACAGATAAAAAAAGAATCCGTGAAAATCTGTGTAATCCGTGGTTAATAAAAGAAAAAATAATTAAATTCGTGGTAAGGAAAATTTAAAAAGGAGAAGTTGATATGAAGCTCAAACCATTGGACGATGGCGTAGTAATAAAGCAATTGGAAGCTGAGGAAAAAACAACAGGCGGGATCATCCTCCCTGACGCAGCAAAGGAAAAACCGCAGATCGGTAAAGTCGTAGCGGTCGGTCCCGGTAAGGTTAACGACAGTGGCTCACGCATCAAGATGACTGTCAAGAAAAACGACCAGGTTATCTATCCCAAGTACATGGGCAGCGAAGTCGATATAGACGGCGATAAGTATATTATCTGTCGTGAAAGCGACTTGCTCGGTATCGTTGAAAAGTAACAAGAGATAAATATTGAATTTCCCTTTTACAATTTAGAAGGACATAAAAAATGGCAAAACAAATGATGTTCGAAAATGCCGCTCGCAACGAGTTAAAAGAAGGCCTGCAGCAGTTAGCAGCTGCCGTTAAGGTTACGCTCGGCCCGACCGGCAAAAATGTTATTCTTCATAAAAGCTGGGGCTCTCCAAAGGTCACCAAAGACGGTGTTTCGGTCAGTAAAGAGATCGAATTGCCTGAACCTTTCAAAAACATGGGAGCAAAAATGGTCAACCAGGTCGCAAGCAAGACCTCCGATGCTGTCGGCGACGGCACTACCACTTCCACCGTTCTGGCTGAAGCTATATACCTCGAAGGCTTGAAGTATGTTGCTTCAGGTATCAGCCCGGTAGCTGTCCAGAGAGGCATCACCAAGGCTGCTGCTGTCGTTACCAAATTTATTGAGAACGAAAGCATTCCGGTTAAGGGCCATGACGATATCGCTAAGGTCGCGACTATCAGTGCTAACAATAACCCAGCTGTCGGTGAGATTCTTGCCAACGCTATCGATGAAGTCGGTAAAGAAGGTGTCATCGAGGTCGAGGAAGGTAAAGGCCTTGAGAACGAGCTTCATGTCGTAGAAGGTATGCAGTTCGATAAGGGATACATATCACCTTACTTCATGACCAATCCTGACACTCTTGAAGCAGTACTCGAAGATTGCTATATCCTTCTTCACGAAAAGAAGATTTCAAACGTCCGCGAACTGGTACCTATCTTAGAAAAGGTCTCACAATTAGGAAAACCATTGCTTCTCATTGCAGAAGATATCGAAGGCGAAGCATTAGCGGCCCTCGTTATCAATCGCCTTCAGGGAGTTCTCAAAGTAGCTGCCGTTAAGTCTCCGGGCTTTGGCGACAGAAGAAAAGCTATGATGGGTGACCTCGCAACTATTACCGGCGGTACCGTCATTAGTGAGGATTTGGGTATGAACCTTGAAAAGGTAGAGGTAACACAACTCGGCCAGGCCAAGAAGGTCGTCATAGACAAAGAAAATACTACGGTCATCGAAGGCGCCGGCAAGAAGAAAGACATCAACGCCCGCTGCGATCAGATCCGTGCTCAGATCGAAAAGACAACAAGCGATTATGACCGCGAAAAACTTCAGGAACGTCTCGCCAAGCTCACTGGCGGCGTTGCTGTTATCAATGCCGGTGCTGCCACTGAGACTGAAATGAAGGAACGCAAGGATTTGCTTGACGACGCACTGCACGCTACAAGAGCAGCTGTCGCCGAAGGTATCGTTTGCGGCGGCGGCTCGATATTCTTAAGAGCTGTACCGGAAGTTGAAAAAGCACGTACCAAGGCCAAGGGAGAAGAGAAGATCGGCTTTGATATTATCATCAAGGCACTCCAGGCCCCTGCCAAGCAGATAGTAGATAACTCAGGCGAGCCAGGTGATGTCATTGTCGCCAAGCTGTTAGAAAAGATGCCGACCAAAAAGAATCTCGGCTACAATGCCAATACCGGTGAATTTGTCGATATGATGAAGGAAGGTATTATTGATCCTGCCAAGGTAGCAAGGACCGCTCTGGAAACCGCGGCTTCGGTCTCAGGGTTAATGCTAACTACAAACGTCCTGATTACCGACCTCAAGGATGAAGATGAAGACGAAATTCCAGGGTCGGTAAGATGACGTTCGACGTTCAGAGTGCTGCGTACTGTGTAAAGTAAACCTTTTATTGAGAACTATAAACTATGAGTGAAGGTGTAAACAACTTTAGAGATTTAAATATCTGGAAAGTTGCCATAGAACTAGTAAAGAATGTTTACACAATAAGTAAAAGTTTTCCAAAGGATGAATTATACGGCTTGACTTCTCAGATGAGGCGGTCCGCAGTCTCGATTCCATCAAATGTTGCTGAGGGTTTTCGCAGACAGCATAATAAAGAATTTAAGCAGTTTCTTTTCATCGGCTTGGGAAGTTGTGCTGAGCTAGAAACGCAGATTGTTATAGCAAAAGAATTGGGATATATTAACAAAGAACAGGAAGATGAAGTTCTTGAAAAATTAGATCATATTTGCAGAATGACCTCTAATTTAATAAAGACGCTTTGACGCAGAACGCAGGACGCGATACGATACAATGGCTAATAAACGTGATTACTATGAAGTTTTGGGTGTAGATAAAAAGGCTTCCGCCGATGAGGTTAAACGGTCTTACCGGCGGATGGCCATGAAGTATCACCCTGACAAAAATCCCGGTGACAAAGAAGCTGAGGCAAAATTTAAGGAATGTGCCGAGGCTTACGAGGTCCTCAGCGACAATGCTAAGCGCCAGCGCTATGACCAGTTCGGCCATGACGGACTGCGCGGTACCGGAATGCACGATTATTCCCGCATGAAGTGGCAGGACATCGGCAGCATCTTCGAAGACATGTTCGGAATGCAGGACATCTTCGGCGACATCTTCGGCTCACGCGGCCGTTCTTCTCGAAGGGCAGGCTCTGCCAAAGGATACGATCTCGAAACTACGGTAGAGCTAACTCTTAAAGACGTTGCGTATGGTACGGAAAAAACTATTGAGTTCACTCGGCAGGACATCTGCCCTGACTGCAACGGCAGCGGTTGCGCAAAAGGTAAAAGCCCAAGCAGCTGTCCCGCTTGTAACGGTTCCGGCCAGGTAGCAAGAGGCGGTGGATTTTTTCAGATGGTCTCAGCTTGTCCTCAGTGTCGAGGCGCAGGAAAGGTTATTACCGATCCGTGCAAGAAATGTAAAGGTACCGGCCGGGAACCTAAAAAGAGAGTTGTCTCTTTAAAAATACCCAAAGGTGTCCACGAGGGCCAGGGCATCCGTGTAGCTTCTGAAGGTGAACCCGGCAGAGGGGGCGGCCCTCGCGGTGACTTATATGTTTATGTTCGCATCAAAAGGAATGAGTTTTTAGATCGGGATGGTAACGACCTTATCGCTGTTGTTCCTATCAGTTTTACTCAAGCTGCTCTCGGAGACACTATTGACGTTCCGAGCCTTGACGGTACCAAACAACTAAAGATACCGCCGGGCACTCAGTACGGCAGCATCTTCAGAATTAAGGGACAAGGCCTGCCTGACATTAGAACACAAAGAACAGGAGATCAACTCGTTCAGGTAAGTATCGAGACACCTGCAAAGCTGAACTCTAAACAGCGTGAGTTACTCGAACAATTTGCCCAGGTTGAAAATAAAAACGTCTTTCCGCAGGTGAAAAAGTTTTTCGATAAGCTTAAAAAATATTTTTCAAACGGTAAGTAATGACTGAAAAAAAGAAAACAAACGAAAAGAAAGAAGCCAAAGCTCTGCAAAAGGAGCTTGATAAGTTGAAGATAAAATATGAAAAGATCGAGGCTGAAAATACCGATCTGCTCGAAAAGCTCCAGCGAGTAAGTGCCGATTATGCTAACTATCAGAAACGAGCCCCTAAGCAGATCACCGAATCGATAGCTTATGAAAAAGAGACTATTGTAAAGAGCATACTTCCGGTCATGGACAACTTCGAACACACTCTAAGCCATGCTGGTACTGCTGAAAATGTAGAAGCTGTTACCAAAGGTGTGCAGATAATCTATGACCAGATGCTCGATATTATGAAATCTCTCAATGTCGAGCAGATAGTCGCGCTTGGCGAAAAATTCGATCCTGCCTCTCATCAGGCCATGATGCAAAGACCCGAACCGGATAAAGAAGATGGCATCATACTGGAAGAATTCCAGAAAGGCTACAGACTAAATGACAGAGTAATCCGCCCAAGCAGAGTCATCGTAAACAAACTCCCGGCCGAGCCATCAGAAGATCAAGGTGATGAAGATAGCCTGTAACACGTGAAGAGATTTATTATGCCGACCTACGATTACAAATGTCAAAATTGTGAACATGAGTTCGAGAGCTTCCAGCCAATAACAGCTAAACCATTTCGTAAGTGTCCCGAATGCGGCAAGATGAAACTCAACCGCCTCATCGGAACCGGCGCAGGTATTATTTTTAAGGGGTCGGGCTTTTATCAAACTGACTATCGAAGTGACAGCTACAATAAAGCGGCAACAAAAGAAAGGGACGCAGGTAAATCTAAATCCAGTGAAAAGAAATCAAAAGATAAAAAAACCACCCCTAAAGCTTCTGACTCAGTTAAGTCAAAGCCTAAAAAGAAATCTTAGTATTACTTATAAGTTATCACCCACTCTCCGATTATCCTATTACCAGCCGGCGTCATATATGTAATCTGTATAACGTATTTTTTCCCGCTGTTAACACAGTCGCAAAACAGTTCAAACTCATACGCCCGCAGATAATCCCGCCAGTGGCTGCTGTTCTTGTCATAATTTATCAGGTTGATATCTTCCCAGATTATTAACCGGCTGCCCTTTACATCCGACGAACGAGCCGTATAGTCGAAAAGCTCGAATCGAAAAACTCCCGGTGATTTGACCGAAGCGTCTTTGCTGTCATTTAACGATACATAAACCTTTATCATCGTCGAAGATTCATCGTCGCCTTCGATGAATTCTGTAAGCGGTGTGATAACAGCTTTCTTGGGATGGTATTGACTGTATATTTCAAAGGGTGCTTTATCTTCGGGCGGCATTGGCCCATCAGGCTCACAGCCGGCAAGAAATGTCAAAAATAAAATACTAAAAACAAATGACAAATAGAATCCGTTCTTATTCACAGCATCGCTCCAATTATACTTAATAAATTGCTGGTTTAAAAACGCTCTAACAGTACGCAGCCGGAACGAAGTGTAGATACCTTAGGAAAACGCAGTACGATTTAAACTTTCCCAACCACCAGGCACGCGTTATGTCCGCCGAAACCGAACGAATTGCTTATCGCCACGTTCACTTCTGCGTCACGTGCAGTATTGGGTACATAGTCCATCTTGAGATCGCACTCAGGATCCTGATTCTCAAGATTGATCGTCGGCGCGATCGCCGAGTCGGTTATCGACTTGCAGCATATCAGCAGCTCAACCGCACCTGTGGCTCCAAGCGAATGACCTAAACAGCTCTTAGTTGAACTGACCTTAAGGTTATATGCATGATCACCGAAAACATTTTTGATCGCTGCGCTCTCACCGAGATCGTTAAGTTTCGTACTTGTCCCATGCGCATTCACATAATCGACCTTCTCCGGTACTAAGCCTGCGTCAGCAAGGGCTAATTCCATAGCTTTGGACGCCCCGCCGCCATCCGGTAAAGGCTGCGTTATATGGAAGCCGTCATCCGTAGCGCCATAGCCGAGAAGCTCAGCGTATATTTTAGCTCCACGTTTCTTCGCATGTTCATATTCTTCGAGTATTAAAACTCCCGCTCCGTCACTCATCACAAAACCGTCTCTATCCTTATCGAACGGCCGAGATGCGTGAATTGGATCATCGTTACGCAGGCTAAGAGAGCGAGCAGCACAGAAAGAAGACAGTCCTATCGGCGACAGGGCCGCTTCGGTTCCGCCTGTTATCTGCACATCGCTGCGTCCTGCAAGGATATTGCAGTAAGCTTCACCTATCGCATGTGAACCTGAGGCACAAGCACTTGTCACAGCGTGGTTGGGCCCTTTGAGTCCGAAATGAATCGCGATATTACCGCACGCTGCATTACTCATCAGTCTTGGCACGGTAAATGGTGAAACTTTACGAGGCCCTTTGTTAAGAAGGCGAATATGCTGGGCTTCGATCTCCTGAATACCGCCGATACCGGTGCCCATTATAACACCGACTCGGTAAAGGTCTTCTTTGGCAAGATCGATTCCGCTGTCATTCATCGCTTGAACCGCCGCCGCTACTCCGTATTGGCTGAACAGGTCCATCCGCTTGCCTTCTCTGTGATCGACATACTTCGTCACATCGAAGTTCTTGATCTCTCCGCCGATATGTACTGTGAACTGTGAAGCATCGAAATTCTCGATCATGCTTATTCCGCTCTTACCTGCAAGCAAAGCGGAAAATAGTCCATCGGCAGACTCAGCAAGTGGCGTAACACAGCCCAGCCCTGTAATCACTACTCGTCGTTTACTCATATCGTTTTGCTATCTGAATTACTCGGACTGTTTTTCTTTAGACACTTTAGCTACATAGTCGATCGCCGCACCAACCGTCTGAATCTTCTCAGCTTCCTCATCCGGAATTGACATGTCGAATTCATCTTCGAATTCCATGACCAGCTCAACGGTATCGAGTGAGTCGGCGTTAAGGTCGTTGACAAAAGAGGTCTCGCGGGTTATCTCGGCCTTGTCGGCGCCCATCTGCTCTGCGATAATGTCTATGACCTTCTCTTCGATCGCTTTGATATCAATATCATCGCTCACTTGCTTAATCCTCCAGATTAAACTTAAAAACATTCCATTAATATTAGCTATTCACTCAAGCGATCAGAAGCACACGCCCTGATCACTCATTTTGGCGGGTATCTTAACTGCTAAACTGCCATTATACAACGTTTTTTTTGAAAATTTTTCCAGGCGTTTTCATAGGCATTCATCAGTAATTTCCCGGTTCGCGATACTTAGTACAGTGTACTCAGGACGCAGTACGATATTACATTGCCATTCCGCCGTCAACGCATAAGATCTGGCCTGTAATGTATCCTGCCTCGTCGCTTGCTAAAAAGGCTACCGCAGCGGCAACGTCTTCCGGCTGGCCGAATCGCTTTACAGGAATAACGGCTTTAGCACCCTCTTTTACAGCATCAGGCAGTACAGCAGTCATATCTGTCATGATGAAGCCCGGCGCGATGCAGTTGACTGTAACATTCTTTTTGCCGACCTCGCGAGCCAAAGATTTTGACATCCCGACCAGACCAGCCTTGCTCGCGGCGTAATTCGCCGAGCCAGCCTGGCCCATTACGCCAGCGACGCTGCTTAAATTAACTATTCTGCCGAAACGATTCTTTATCATACTCCTGACAACGGTTTTTGTAGCCATGAAAGCTGCTTTTAGATTGACGTTCAGGACTTTGTCGTAATCGTCCTCGTCCATCTGCATCATCAATCTGTCGCGGGTAATTCCGGCGTTATTGACTAAAATGCCAATTCCGCCGTGCTCGTCGGCCAATTCTTCCAGAATGCCTGTGAGTTTCCCGGTATCTGTAATGTCGCAGACCTTTGTAATAACACTGTGGCCAGCCCCGGAAACAACGGATTCGAGCTCTTTGAGCTGGTCGTTCAGCAAATCGATAGCTGCTACAGCCCTGCCTTGCTCAAGTAATTTCATAACGATCGCTCTGCCGATGCCCCTTGCCCCGCCTGTTACTACCGCCAATCTTTTATCTGACATTTTTATTTCTCCATAAATAATTCGTATTTCGTATTTCGTAGGTAGTATGTTGTAGTTGGTTCGTCCTTAGGGAAATCAATACTCAATGTAGAGGGATTTTGCAAGGATAATTTAAACACTGATTTGACCGGCGCGAAATAGTTTCACAGACTAATTGTGGATTGCTGCCATATGGAATTTATGTATCTTAATTTTTCCGACGAAGAAAAAAGAAGCTTAAGAGATAAGCTTAACGTCTTCTTCTCATTACTAAGGCGCCTAACCCTAATAACATAAGAGTCGCAGGTTCTGGTATCGGGCCGGGAACGAGAATGTGATTGTTAAGAGAGCCGTTACCGGCAGCGGCCGTTGGGTCGGTGTCCAAGCCGGTAAAACCGAGATTCCACGCTTCGTTGCCCAGCGTATCACCTTTCGCATAGAAATCGCCCCAGACAGGCTCTGCCCATGCGGCGAAATAAATTGTAACTGAATAACCAAAGAGGTTGTCGAATTTCAGACCGGACATATCTTCAGGCATGCCAGGATTTTCGGCTGACAGACCGGGATGTGTTGCATAAGAATAATTATGTGTCCATGAGAGCATATTATCGTCATCGAACCCGGCTGCGGTTTCAATGATAAGGTGACTAATGTCGTTGGCGGATTCCGGGACGGTCATCGTATATTGATAGCCCCACGTTCCGTCCGTATTAGAAGTGATCGACCAGTCGATAGTTGTTACGCCCTCGTTTAGCCACTGTCCGTTGCAATCGATACCTACACTCGGACTGCTGGATAATGAGCCTGAATATGTAATGGCCTGGGCATTAATCGAAAAACACATTAAAGTTAGAATTGCAAAAATGAAAACTCTCATCACGGACTCCTCAACTTAAAAAGCTCTCTTCTTGATAGGGATTCTAATATCCATCCCTGAATTCTGTCAAGGATAAAATTTATCATTCAGGAAAATATAGTTGACTTATCCGTAAAAGCTTGAAATCAATAGACTTCCGGTATGAAAGTCTGTTCGTTAATTGGTGGACGGACATAGCCCTGATCCTTTTGTCGAGGCGGCAGCTTGATTTGCTCGGGAGTCAGATCCTTGTAAGGGATCATGCTCAGCAAATGACTTATGCAATTAAGGCGGGCCTTTTTTTTACTGTCAGCGTTGACTACAAACCATGGCGACTGCTTGGTGTCGGTATATTTGAACATCTCGTCTTTTGCTTTTGAATATTCGACCCACTTGGCCCGCGATTTCATATCCATTGGGCTTAGCTTCCATCGTTTGGTAGGGTCATCGATTCGGGCTTGGAAACGTTTTTCCTGCTCATCGTCAGAGATGGAGAACCAGTACTTAATGAGAATGATGCTGGAACGGATGAGCATTTTTTCGAACTCGGGACATGAACGCAGGAACTCTTCGTATTCTTTCGGTGTGCAGAATCCCATGACGCGTTCGACACCCGCACGATTGTACCAGCTTCGATCGAACAGTACCATTTCGCCAGCGGCGGGCAGATGTGGGACATATCGCTGGAAATACCACTGGGTCGTTTCTCGCTCCGTCGGCGCGGCAAGAGCAACGACGCGGCAGACACGAGGATTGAGACGCTGGATAATGCGCTTTATGGCACCACCCTTTCCAGCCGCGTCACGACCTTCAAAAATAACGACGACCTTAAGGCCTTCGTGTTTGATCCACTCCTGGAGCTTGACTAGTTCGACCTGGAGTTTGACCAGTTCCTCCTCGTAGAACTTTTTTTTCAGCTTGGCAGAGTTGTCATTCTTATCATCTTTTTTAGATGTCCGGGAACTGCCCTTCTTTGCCATAACAAATCTCCTGCCGAATTCAATTTCGTTATTTTTTAGCTTTGCAGAATCTTATCGACCGCAGCGATGTTGCCGATATTAGTTACTTTCTGCTTTCTGTTTATTCTCCTCATTAGCCCGGCCAAGACCTTGCCGGGTCCGATCTCGTAAAACTCCTCGATACCTTCAGCCAGTAATTTTTCCATGCACCTTTGCCAGAGGATCGGGTTTGTCAATTGCTTGCAAAGGCCCTGTCTGATAGCGTTGGCAGAGGTGTAATATTCAGCGTCAATATTGGCAATGACCTTAATATCAGATGGCTCGGCAATATCGGTAGCACTTAGTGCCTCGGAAAGAGCAGTGGCTGCTGGATCCATCATAGAAGTATGGAAAGCACCGGAAACGGCCAGCGGAACAGCTTTCATAGCTCCATATTTTTCGGCCAAACCTTCTGCCCTGCCGCATGCAGCCTTTGAGCCGGAAACTACTATCTGGCCGGGGCAGTTGTAATTGACGCCGAGAAGGACGTCGCCTTCAGCAGCTTCTGCGCAGAGTTCGTTGACCTTTTCTGGTTCCATTCCGATCAAGCAGAGCATTGAACCGTCGGATTGTTCGGCGGCTGCCTGCATTGCCTGGCCACGCTTGCTGACAAGCTTGAGACCGTCTTCAAAACTCACCAGTCCGGCTGCTAAGAGAGCCGTATATTCGCCCATTGAAAGGCCGGCGGTGACGCAAGGCACTGGGAGTTTGTCTTTTATAAGAGTAAGTATTGCAGCCGAGACGGTGAAGATGGCCGGCTGGCTATAGGTCGTTGTGTTTAGTTTTTCCTCGGGGCCTTCAAAGCATAGAGCTTTCAGGTCGTAGCCGAGGATGTCGTTGGCCTGGTCGAAAATTGCAGCGGCTTCGAAATGTGTGTCGGCGATGTCTTTGCCCATTGAAACGAATTGGGCGCCTTGGCCTGGAAATAAAAATGCTGTCTTCATGGAAAAATCCTAAACTATAAACAAATACGAAATTCTAATTTTCAAAACTCTAAACATCCGGTCATTTTAGTTATCATTTATTTGGTTGCTTTGCAAGTCTTTTTCAGCCACAGAGAACACAGAGGAAAAAAGGAAGTCAGGAGCCCAGATTAATCGGATCATTTTATGCTTGTTAAAAAAAGCTGGGTTGGTTAAGGTTAGTGGCAATATGAATTTATTTTATGCGATATTGTTTTTGATGGCGGGATTGGTGTTACTTTGGAAGGCAGCGGATGTGCTGGTCTCGGGGGCGGTGAGTTTGGCGAATCGGCTGGGCGTCAGTCCTTTAATAATTGGTTTAACTATCGTAGCGATGGGGACGAGCGCGCCGGAAGTTGCGGCCAGTATTGCCGCGGTACTCAAGAGTACAGGGGAGGTGCTGGCGGGCGGGACGGGTGACGCGGCGTTAGGAAACGTGTACGGTTCTAATATAGCTAATCTTGCGTTGGTAGGCGGACTGTGCGCGATGATCCGTCCTATTGCAGTTCGAAACACAATACTCAAACGTGAGATGCCGGTGATGATAGGCGCCGCCCTGCTGCTGTGGCCGGTACTGAGAGATTTAAAGGTATCGATGCTTGAGGCTGGGATACTTTTAGCGTTATTTGCAGCCTTGATAATTACAACTGTTGTGCAGTCTAAGAAATGCAGCAAGAGCAAAGATCACATTCATGAAGAATTAAAGGATGAGGTTCACAAAGCTGGTAAGGTTAAGAGTAAGCCGGTGTGGCTAAGTGTTGCGATGATAGTCGGCGGTCTCATCGGGCTGACGGTCGGGGCGAAGCTGACGGTCGATGGAGCGGTTTATATCGGGGCCAAAGCCGGGATGAGTAAGGCGGTGATCGGACTGACAATAATCGCAGTCGGAACATCGCTGCCGGAATTGGCGACGAGTTTAGTAGCAGCCCTAAAAAAACATGATGATATATCTATGGGAAATCTCATCGGATCGAATATATTTAATACCCTTTTGGTAACCGGTACAGCGGGGACAGTCAAGCCCTTTGATATTAGCCAGAGACTTCTCGGCGGGGATTACTGGATAATGATAGTTGTCAGTTGCGTGTTCTTCGGGATAGCACTGCTGCAACAGAAGATAAGCAGGATAAGCGGAGTGATACTGTTCGGGGGGTATGTGGGATTTATAGTTTATACACTAATGTTTTCAACTTAGCCACAGAGAATGCAGAGGGCACAGAGGAAATGAAAAAGAGGATTATCATAACAACAATTATTGTTGCGGTTGTTCATTTTGCGGTTATGTTCAATATGATGATAGTTGCCGCGGGTTCAATAGTTAAAAATTTAGGCGATGCTGATTATGAGCCACCAACGAAATTCGAACAAATTGCAGAATCCACGTCTGAAATTCTTATGCAGCCGGGATATAGTTTGTGGACACCATGGATGGGCAAGAATTTGCCTGATTTTATCGAATGGATATTTGTTATAGGTAATAGTCTGCTTTGGGGATTTGCGATAGCGATGTTGATAAATTGTCGGAAGTTATTAAAAAGACAGAAAGCCTGAGACTAAAGACCAAAAGATGATATGGATTCCTTCCTGCGCAAGAATAACGTTAGAAGAGCATGGCTTCTGTGTAGAGATTGGTGAAATCTTTTTCATGGGCTATCTCGATATATTCAACTTTCTTCGCCAGGTCAGTAGCTAAGGCTTTGACTTTTTGATTTATAAGGATCATCTGAGCGCCTGTTGAGGCGGCGTTGCCGACAAAATGAATTCTTTCGGGATTAACGTTAGGCAGCAGGCCTATCCTCATGGCGGACGATTTTCTTATGTAATTACCAAAGGCCCCTGCCAGTAATATCTTCTTCAGGTCGTCGTCTTTTAATTTCAGTTTTTTCAGCAGCATGTTAATACCGGCACGAATAGCAGCTTTAGCTAACTGCAATTCGCGAACATCCTGCTGGGTGATGGTTACGGCCGGCTTTTTTGAATCATTCTCATAAGCGAGTACAAAGGCCGGCTGGTGGTTGACCGTCGTCATGCGGCGGTAGATAAGGTCGGGCAGTTGGTCCTTTAGGTATAAAACATTGTTGAATCGCCCTGTCCTGTCAATGATCTTCAAGTCAAGCATTACGGCGACGGCATCAATAACGCCACTGCCACAGATCGATGATGACGGATGATCGTTTATCACATCGACATCGATATCATTATCATTTATTACAACCGCTTCAATGGCGCCCGAGACTGCCCTGCTGCCCTGTGAAATCCTTGCGCCTTCAAGGGCCGGGCCGGCGGCGCAGCTTGCTGCGTATAGTTTTTCTTTATTACCGCAGATAAGTTCGCCGTTTGTACCTATATCGATGAGCAGTGTCAGCTCATCTTCGCAATCTATAGCGGTCGCGAGTGCTGCGGCGACGGTATCGGAACCAATAAAACCAGCAATATTTTCAACTGTGTGAATATTAGCTTCTGGGTTTATATTGATACTGAGCTTTTGAGCTTTTAAATCACAAGCGTCGAGCGACCATGCTTCGTACGGAGAGAGGCCGAGTTGCTTAATTGGCAAGTTCAGGAAGATATGATTCATTGTTGTGTTTGCGACGACTGTCATTTCATATATGTCCTGGGCCGAAATCTCGGCCTGGACTATAAGGCAGGCAATAAGTTCATTGATACAGGCAATGATCAGTGATTGCAGTTCGCGGAGTTTATGGTTGTTATGAGCATATGCAATTCTGCTTATAACATCGTCACCGTGTTTAGCCTGCGGATTGAACGCGGTTTCCGTTGCGATCAATTCACCATTCGAGAGGTCAAGCACTTTGGCAACTACTGTTGTAGTGCCTATATCGATGGCAAGGCCGTATGCTTTTTCAGCAATTTTCGGTAAGTCGATGTCAACGTTATGATCGATGCCATGAGCGAGGATCTTCTGGTCGAAGAATCTCGATGTCGATGGAATCTCTATAGTGAGGTCACAATCAATCTTATATTGACAGGCGAGAACTGTTTGATTTTCGGGCTGTAGAATTACGGCGCATTTGCCGCAAGTGCCCCTGGAGCCGCAGACGGTGTTCAGGATAATGCCGACCTGATGGGCAGCTTCGAGTAATGTTGCGCCGGAATGGATCGTCAAAGATTTTCCGCCAGGTTGGAAGGTTACTTTGAAGTGCTTCATCTCGGCACCAGATTACATTTAATTATGCTTAGCTGATCTTGTTGCGAACTTTCCAGCGTGCACGTCTTTTCTTTGAGCCGATTTTGCGTCTTCTTCTTGGTTTTGCCATTTATTATCCTTGAATCTCTAAATATTTAATAACCTTTAATGGCCACAGAGGGCACAGAGATATAAAACTTTTAAATATTTCCAATAATCGTAAACTTTGCTATTATAATGAGAAAGGCATTTTAATCAAGCTTTAAATCGGCTTTGGGTATTTAAACAGGAATAAGTGATGATCCAGTGCAAAGACTGTGAATATTATGAGATGGGTGAGAACGGCCAGCGAATGTTCAAGTGCGATCCGTTCAACAATATCAAAGAGCCTGAATGTCTGGCGAAATGGCAGCTTTTGCGGCTGGATATGATGGTATCGAGTTATCAGAATACGCTGAAATGGTACAATAAAATGGGGCCGATGCAGGATAAGCTGTTTAAATACATGCAGCGAGAGATAGATTCAATGGAGGACGCAGACAGTTGGAAGCTCGAAGAAGGCGAAGAAGATGAGCCGGATTTCGGGGAATCTATCTATTAACGGCTGGACAGTTTGAAGTACCGATAAAGTAATGGCCGCAGGTTTCTTTTGTGACGTGCTCAGAGTTGGCTCTGGGGTATTTGCGACAGTTTAAGGGTCTAATGGAGTAGATTTTGCAAATAGCTAAACCGTCATTGTCGAAATCCAGGAATGGACATGGATTCGGTAATTTGCAGCAACGGCCGCAACGATTGCATCTACCCTGGCGATTATCATCAATGGGCATAAAAAGAGCTGTCATAGTTCGTCTGATTTTGGCGGCCCAGGTGTTATCGAGTGAGTTTTTTCTTGCTTTGACGTCCATAAGGGTTTTAAAAAGTATCAGGAATCACGATATTTTGCAATAAAAAGAGCCTAAAAAACGTTCTTAATGTTGGAAAAAGCGTAAAAAATGAATGAAAAAAACATTGATTTGCCGCAATTAATCGCCGGGTGTAAGCAAGGTGATGTTGACAGCTATAATGAGCTGGTGGATCTTTATGCTAAGAAATTATACGGCTTTTTCTACAGGCTCAGCGGCAATCGTGCTGTTAGCAACGATCTGCTGAGCGAGCTCTTTGTAAAATTGGTCGAGCGTATTGATAAGTTCAGAGGCGGAAACTTCAATGGGTGGATATTTCGTGTCGCGAGTAATTTGTGGCACGACTGGCTTCGGGCAAAGCAGCGTGATGTAAAAGCAATGGACGCGCGTGCAGAGCAGCTAAGGGAGAAGCAGCAACTCGACGAGCAAAAAGACAGTGATGACGAAGCGAGCGAGTTACTGGACAAACAGCTTAAAAGGCTTGACGACGATACGCGAGAATTGATAATGATGCGTTATTATTCCGATATGAGCTTCAAGGAAATCGCCGAAGTAAGAGGCGAGCCGCTTGGGACGGTGCTGTCGAAAGTTCATAGAGGTATGAAAAAGCTTCGAGAAATGATGGAGCAATATGATCATGGATAAGAAAAACGAAAAATTAGAAGAACTGCTGGGCAGGTTTATGAACGATGAGCAGGCTCATGAAGCGGCTGAGGATATGTTGGCAGCTGAGCAGTTGTTACGGAAAAATCAGGCGCCCGAGCCTGACTCTAAACTGCTTAACCTTATTAAAGAGCAGATCGCCGAAGAACTGCACGTACAGCACAGGCACAGGTCGGCGGTGCGGGCACTTAAAGTGTTGGCAGCGGCGGCGGCTATCATTATAGCAGCTACAATAGGATACCAGGTATTCAATCCGCAGATTGAACCTGGTAGAAATGGCATTATAATGGCTTCGTCGGTGTGGGAGAGTGATGATCTTAGTATTGACGATCCGCAGTTATCGCCGATCGTGGCACAGGTTGAAGAGGTCGAGGGCGGTATGGGCGATACTGATGAAGATTTTGTTCAGAACGACGTAAGCGGTGTCGATGAATTAGAGATGGAACTTTTAGCTGTAAACGAGGATTTCTGGAAAGGATACTAATATGCGATTTAAAAGACATTTAATTCTATTGGCGGTGTTGGCGGGTACAATAGTTTTAATTCCTACGGCGTGTGCCGAAGATGCTAAGCCGGAAGCGGTTAAGTGCGAAATCGGTGATGAGAAATGCGCCGGTAAGGATGACTGCGACTGGGAAGGACCGCCGCGCGGTCAGGAATTTGAGAAATTCAAAGAGAAAGTCATGGCTCAACTGAGCAAAGTCGATCCTAAGCGAGCCAGGGAATTAAAAAAGCTTGAAAAAGAAGATCCCGAAGAATTCAGGCACGAATTTCTGAAGACCGCACGTGAGTTTCAAAAAGGTCATGCTGGTGGCGGAGAAGGTAAAGGTCCAAGGGGTGAAAGCAGAGTGGGCCCCAGAGGAAGAGGTGGATTTGGTGGTGCAGATCGCCTTGCTGCGATGCAGAAAAGACACAGAGAATTTATCGAATGGCTGGGCAAGGATTATCCCAAGGACGCGAATGAATTGGCCAAGATAAAAGAACGCAGCCCTGAAATATATATGCAACGTCTAATGAGCTTGGTGAGAAAATATCGGCAAGAATATGAAGCGTCAAAAACTAATCCAGCTTTAGCTAAATTGCTGAGGCAGGACAGACCTTTGAAACAGCGGCGTGATCAGATACTGAAAAAGCTTCAAAAAAATGAAAAAGAAGCTTTGATGAAAGAACTTGTCGAGATTGTCGGTAAACGATTCGATATTATTGTTAAACGCAAGCAGCTGCATCACGAAATGCTTCTCGAAAAGTTAGAGGCTATTAAGAAACAAATCCAAAAAAGCGAAGAAGAAGTCAAGCAGTGGCAGGAATCCAAGGAGAAGCAGGTTCAGGGCCGGGCTGATGAATTGTTGAAAACCAATAAGAAAAGACCTATAAAGTGGGATTAAAGGAAGTTAAATGCCGAATAACGAATGAAAAACTAAGGTATCGAACGTTTGAGATTGCCGCGGCCTAACGGCGAGGCCTTGCAATGACATAAAAACGCATCCCGATGAATCGGGATCATTTTTTTCCCTAAAACGCGGTGACTTCTAAATATTTCGTAATCAATTTGCAGTGTGGATACGCATATCAATTTATTAAGTGGTTATAAAAAAAACTGTTATTTGTTTAAAAACAGCTATAATTGGGATTTTACTGGCAGAGCAAATTAGTTTTATCCATCGTTCCAAAACAATTCTTGCGAAATTTTCGGGCAAATGTTACAATTATCGGCGGTAGGAGTATGTTAATAATAGTCAATTGTAAATTGACAAGGCCGGTGTGAAGGCCGGTAACACGGGAATTATTAATCTTTTGTAAAAGGATGGACAATCAAGTCGTAAGGATCATCATTATAAATCCGTTGCCATATTAAAATGGCATAAGCAATGACCCGATAAGTAATGGGAATACTATATAGTATTTTCGCGGGAACATACACATTAGCAAGAGTGAAGAAAAACGGATTTGTAACTTTAAGGTTAGTAATTCTAATCTTTTATATGGTTATTATATGGAAGGCAGGATGAAATGAAGCAAGCACTCAATTACTTAATTTGCGCCTTTGCTTTCATGTTTACAACGCCGAGATCGTCGGCGGATCCTAACAAGCCCAATATTGTAATTATCCAGGCTGATGATATGGGGATAGGTGATGTCGGTGTTTATGGTATGAATGACCGGATCGCTGCGGGCTTGCCCTCCTTTGCGATGCCGAATATTGATTCACTTGCAACTGCTGGCGTTAGATTTAATCACATGTATGCTAATCCGATGAGCAAGCCGACGCGTTGCACGATTTTTACCGGCTTTCACCAAGGACACTGTAAAGGTGACCGCAACAGCGGCACTAAAAGCGAATTACGCGGCGATCTTTCAGCTGACGGCCGCGATATTACATTCGCAGATGTTATTCGCGCAGGTGGTTATACTACAGGCCATTTCGGCAAATGGCATGTCGGTGTACCAAATTCAACTGGTGCTTATGCCGATCTTGCTGTAAGTGCGATGCCGCGTCTTGGATTCGATGAAGCGCTTAATCTTGTCGGTTATCGTAAAACCGAATTTCAGGAAGATGATACAACTAACAATGGAATGAAAACCACAGCTAATATTCAGGTTGTCGAGGGAGACGGCAGCACACAGTGGAAGTACAATACTTTTATTATTACCGAACAATCTGAAGACTTTATTCAAAGTCACGCAAATGATGTAAATCCGTTCTTTGCATATATCAATTACTTTAATGTTCACAGGCCGGTTGCCGAAGTACCAAGGCCTCATGCCTTTGAAGGGGAAACAACCTGGCCCGCAGTGGAAAGAGATTATGCGGCGACGGCTGTTGCACTGGATGTAGAAGTCGGAAAAATCCTTGCCAGGCTCGACGATCCGGACGGTGACGGCAATAATATAGATTCGATAACAAATAATACACTGGTAATATTCTTTTCCGATAATGGCAACCAGACGAAAGAAGGTCACAGCGCTGAATTTTTCAACAGCAACCTGCATTATAGAAAATTTAAATTTCACGTCGAAGAAGGCGGTATCAAGA
>JANQHJ010000140.1 GCA_028282745.1 Sedimentisphaerales bacterium
CGAGCGCAGCGAAGCAATCTTAAACGTTCAAAAATCAAGATTGCCGCAGTCGCTATCGCTCCTTCGCAATGACTTTAATCTTCTTTTCTACAAAGCATAGTCATATTTAAACATTGAACCGAAAATCGATAATATCACCGTCCTGGACAATATATTCTTTTCCTTCAAGCCTAATCTTACCGGCGGCTTTTAGAGCTTTCTCGTCGCCGAGTTCTTTCAGTTCGCTATAGGCCATAGTCTCTGCACGGATGAACCCCCTTTTGATATCGCTATGAATTTTGCCGGCAGCATCGAGCGCCTTTGTGCCGTTCTTGATTGGCCAGGCGCGCGACTCGTCGGGGCCTGTAGTTAAGAAGCTGATCAAACCGAGAGCAACATAGCAGCTTGTGACAAATTTCTTAGTGCCGGATTCGGTAATCGACAAGTCAGCCATGAATTCGGTTCTGCTTTCTTCGTCGAGTTGAGCGAGTTCCTGTTCGATCTTGGCACAAATCTGTACGACAGGAGTTCTGTCGGCATCGGACAAACCTATATCAATATTT
This sequence comes from Sedimentisphaerales bacterium, assembly GCA_028282745.1. Taxonomy (GTDB): domain Bacteria; phylum Planctomycetota; class Phycisphaerae; order Sedimentisphaerales; family Anaerobacaceae; genus JANQHJ01. Next base: position 543 of record JANQHJ010000140.1, read on the forward strand.
TCACCTATTTGTTCTTCGCCAATATTTACAGCTATTACCCAGGGGCGAAGTGTCAAAAAACCCAGGCTCTTAACCAGTTCTCTTTGGGCTTCGGTTTCGACAACACTGCTGATAGGTTTTTCGGCTTCGATAGCGGCCTGGAGCTTTAGTTGCAGTTCGAGTTCGGCTTTATCTTTTGATTGAGTTTTGGTCGGCTTTTTCAGTTGCTTCTGCAGATTATCAATTCGGGTAGTTACAAGTTCAAGGTCGGCAAGGAGCAGTTCGGTTTTAAGGTCTTCCAGATCTCTTTCCGGATCGACGCTACCGCCGTATGGCGGGATCGACGGATCGCCGAATGCCCTGATAACGAGCACGAGAAGTTCGGCTGTTCTTAATTGCTGTATATATCTTCTGGCGGCGGCCCGGCCGTACTCGTCAGCGAAGTTAAAGCCCGGGACGTCAAGGCAGTCTATTGCCGCATGAACGGTTTTTTTAGAGCTATATTTCTCTGTCAGCCAGTCGAGACGCTCGTCCGGTACGGGAACAACTGCTTCTTCTATTACCGTTGTGCCCATTGGCGGCACTTCTCTTCCGCTGATGGCTGAAACCAGGGTGCTTTTGCCGGATTGTAAAAGTCCTATTACTGCTGTTTTCACTTTTGCCGCTCCTACTTATATACGGTATTACCATGGCTGTCGTAGGCAACTATGGCTGGGAATTCTTTAACTTCGAGTTTTCTTACAGCTTCGGTGCCGAGGTCATCATAGGCGATGACTTCGGCAGAGATAATTTTTTTGCTTAATAATGCTCCGGCTCCGCCGATGGCTGCGAGGTGAACGGCAGTATTATCTTTGAGGGACTGTCTGACTTCATCGTTGCGATAGCCTTTACCTATCATTGCCCGCAGGCCTTTTTGAATAAGTTTTGGGCTAAAGGCATCCATTCTTGAGGATGTAGTCGGGCCTGCCGCTCCAATAACCTTACCGGGTCTGGCGGGGGTTGGGCCAAGAAAATATATGACCGCACCTTCGAGTTCAAATGGTAAAGATTCTCCAGAGTCGATAGTTTTACAAAGTCTCTTATGGGCCATATCACGGGCTGTGTATATAGCGCCTGAAATCAGTACCTTTTGACCTGCTTTTAGGCCCTTAACAGTTTGCCCGGTTAAAGGTGTTTGTAATTTTATAGGTTCAGTCTGGCTCATTTTCGATTCCGTGAAAAGTCCTGCAATTACAATAATATATTTGTGAACGGCAGTATTTGAAAGCATAAAAAAAAGCCGCGGTAAGAAACCGAGGCCTTTTTTTATCTATATTATAACCTTAGCCGAGCTTACGCTTCTATCTTGTCTATCGTAACCTGCAGGTATTTCTGACGATGGCCAATGCGCTTTTTGCTGGCTTTACGCCTGCGAAGGTACATTGGGTAAAGCTTCGGGCCCTTGACAACGCCCTCTGCAGCCGTGGTTTTAAATGAAGCGATGACCTTGGCACCATCAACGTAAGGTGTGCCGACGGTAACCTTACTGCCGTCACTTACGAAAAGAACTTTGTCCAGTTCGATGGTCTGGGCGTCCGGGGCAACTTCGGTCAATTCTATATCTATACAATCGCCCTGGGCAACTTTATACTGCTTTGAGCCCTGCTCAATAACTGCGTACATCTTTTTAACTCCTGATATTTTAAACTATTACTATCAAATTGAGCCAAGTAATATAGGCTTGGTTTGGATAGATGTAAAGGAAAATGTTAGATTTTTCCTGTATTCTTCAGTTTTTGCACATTAAAATCGGGGAAATTAACCGATGGAGTAACTATGGAAATTGCTGCAATCAACGATGAGTTTCTGCCCTACGAGGAGCTTGAACCGATATATCTTGACCGTGCACTGTACTTCGGAGATGGTGTTTATGAGGTTTTACGCAGCTATGACGGGAAAATATTCGCTATTGACGATCATTTTGCCCGTTTTAACAATAGCTTAAACGCAATCTCGATAACCGGCGTTTCGCTGGATGAAATTAAACGAAAAGTTCTTGAGGCAGTCGAAAAGGCCGGTATCCCGAACGCGAGAATTTACTTTCATATTACCCGCGGTTCGGCGCCAAGAAATCATGCTTTCCCGGAAGATATTAAGCCAAATTTCTTTTTGACTGTTACCGAATTACCTGATTCATCCAAATCAAAAGATAACGGTATCGCAGTTTCAACATATCCTGATCTGAGGTGGAAGCGTTGCGATATTAAATCACTAAACCTTTTGGCGAATATTTTAGCACGACAAGATGCCGAGAAAAAAGGCTGTGACGAAGCTATTCTTGTAAACGATGATGGGCTAATAACAGAGGGAGCAGGATCAAGTTTTTTGGCTATTTTTGGAGACACTCTTCAGACGGCCCCTCTTAGTTACAGTATTTTAGAATCGGTGACTCGTAAATATATCATGCAGGCAGCTGAGTCATTAGGGATGCAAATCCTGGAAGAATCGATGACTGTAGATAAAGCTAAAGAGGCCAATGAATTATTACTGGCAGTTACGACAAAAGATGTTGTGCCGGTAGTTAAATTCGATGATGTGGTTATCGGTGACGGCAAAGTGGGTGTTTATACACAAAAAATAATGGACCAATTCAAAGAACTGGTCCATAGTATGCGATGAATACACGGCCATTAATATGGTTGTGTGTTATTCTTTTAGTAACAGCTCATTCTGGCAGCCTGGCTCTCAGTTACCGGATGAATTCTCTTGCAGAGTATAAACCAGTAATCGGTCAGTTCAGATATAGATTGCTGTAGTTCAGGAATGGAAAGCGGCTTTTTGATATACCCGGAAGCCTGTTTTCTATAGCTTTCCTCGATATCCTCTTCCGAATCAGAAGTAGTAAGGACAACAACAGGAATAGTTTCATAAGCAGGTTCCGCTTTTACCCTCTTGAGGAACTCCTGCCCATTCATACCAGGCATATTCAAGTCCAGAAGAATAAGGTCCGGCCAAGGACATTCAGTATCACCGGCATTGCTCTTCTGGAGATAAGCCAATGCCTCTTCGCCATCTTCTGTAATGTATATCTCGTTGGCGACCTTGCAAATATTGAACGATTCTTTGATCATTTTCTGATCAGCTTTGTCGTCCTCAACCAATAAGATTGTCGCTGCTTTGTAAGCCTTCATTGCCTTTTCCCTTTGTATTAACAATTAAAAACATTCGTCAGTTTATTTTTTAGATCCTTACCAGCCTTGAGGTTGCAAACCAGTATTTAAGCAGTTTGCTAACAATTTTGTGAAGCTCATCGGGGCTCGCTGACTTCTGTACATAGCCGGCAGCCTGTAAGCGATAAGTCTCCTGGATATCCATTTGCGCATCCGATGTGGATACAATAATTACGGGTATGCCACAATACTCACCGCTTGCCTTGATCGTTTTCAGGAATTCTTTACCGCCCATTCCCGGCATGTTAAGATCAAGGAAGATCAGACTTGGCCACGGCTTGCCCGGGTCACCCTTTTTGCTTTGTTCGAGATACTCAATGGCCTCTTCCCCATTTTCTACCCACTTCAAGCAATCGTCCACATTTTCCTTGCGAAGCGCAAACTTCATCAGCTTCTGGTCACCGATGTCATCTTCAACAAGCAGGATTGTCTTTTTTTCCTCTAATTCCATTTTATGGCTCCCCTAATACTCTCTTTTTTATCCCTGCCCAGCTTGTTGTGCCAAATTCCACTCATTTGTTTAATCCCAAAGCGATATTAACAATTCCACTTTGTACCATGATGTTATTCGGCATAATTTCAGGGAGATATAACGAAAGACTATTGCCGCCTAAAACCATCGGATTGAGCACATTTATTATGTCATGTCACCGGAAAAACTTATTGTCCCATAATAAAGACCCTATTGCAAATTAAAATGATATGATAGTAGTTAGAATCAATTACTTTTGCCGTATTAGCCCTGATTCATTGAGGCAGAAAATTTAGTCTTTGGCCTTGTACGTCCGAAAACACCCTCGCAGCGTATGCGCAGAAAACCAGCCCTATCCCCTTTCATAAATATTGGCAAACTGAATTTAACGGCAGCTTGTTTATCCTTTATGCAGCTTGAATTCAACGCTGTCAACCAGTGCCTGCCAGCTTGCTTCGATGATGTTTTCAGAGACTCCTACAGTTCCCCATAAACCATCACTGTCTCGTGATTCGATAACTACACGAACTTTTGCAGCAGTACCAGCTTTGGCGTTTACGACTCTAACCTTATAGTCGATCAGCCTGATCTCTTTTATTAATGGGTAGAAGCTTTCAAGTGCCTTTCTAAGGGCGGCATCGAGGGCATTAACCGGGCCATCTCCTTCTGCTACAACGTGCTCGGTGACACCGTTGACTTTTAGCTTAACAGTAGCTTCGGTTACAGGCTCTCCGTTTGGTTTTTGCTCTACGGTTATATGGTATTTCTCAAGCTCAAAGGCAGGCTTATAAGTTCCCATTATCTTTTTGACCAGAAGGTCAAAGCTGGCATCAGCAGCCTCAAACTGATAGCCTTCATTTTCGAGATCCTGCACCTTTTGAAGTATTTTCCTGGCAAGTTTTTTGTCCTGGGCGATCTTAGCTTTTTCGAGCTTTGCCATTACGTTGCTTTTGCCGCTAAGCTCTGAAACTAAAAAGCGTCTTTCATTACCAATAGATTCCGGGTCTATGTGCTCGTATGTAGCCTTGTTCTTTCTCAGGGCGTCAACGTGGAGCCCTGCTTTATGTGCAAATGCGCTTTCACCAACATACGGCATATTCATAACTGGCGCGACATTGCATATTTCCCATAAGAATCTCGATGTTTCTGTGAGCATTTTAAGCCCTTTGGGATTAAGTACTTTCTTGTTCATCTTGTAAGCAAGGTTTGGCATTACTATGAACAGGTTAGTATTTCCGCACCTTTCGCCCAGGCCGTTTAGCGTACCCTGTATATGACAGGCTCCGGCACGGACTGCTGCGAGTGAGTTGGCAGTAGCGCAATCGCAGTCATTATGGGCGTGGATGCCTATCCTGACTGAGCTGAATTGTTGGCAAACATGCTTGGTTATCGCGTATATATCCTCACTGAGCGTGCCGCCGTTCGTATCGCAAAGAACGATTACATCCGCACCTGCATCAGCTGCGGCAGTTAATACCTTCATCGCGTATTCGCTGTTATGTTTATATCCATCGTAAAAGTGCTCGGCATCGAACAGCACTTCTTTGCCCTTTTTCTTTAAAAAGCTAACAGACTCGGAGCATATTTTGAGGTTTTCGCTGAGCGAGCATTTAAGCACTTCCTTAACGTGCAGGTCCCATGTCTTGCCGACAATAGCTGCACACCGGGCCTTTGTCGCCAATATGGCGGCAAGTGATGTGTCATCCTGGGCCTTTATCCTGGCCCTTCGAGTACTACCAAATGCGACAAGTTTGGAATTCTTCAGGCCTGACTTTCGCATTTCATCAAAGAACTGCATTTCTTTCTGATTAGAGCCTGCGTAGCCGCCCTCAATATAATCAACACCAAGTGAGTCAAGACGCTGAGCAATACTGATCTTATCAGCAAGAGAAAAACTTATACCCTCAGTTTGCATACCATCACGAAGTGTTGTGTCATAAATTTCAATTCTTTTTTTGCTCATAATCACATCCGTCTTATAAAGTCTGTACTCACATTACCATTTAGAATAAGGATTGCGAATCAGTTCGCAATTCAAATATTTTGGCTCTTTCGAAACATCTTTTCCTACCCAACCGGGCAGTGGAACCTGCTGGTCTTCATTGTCCAAATTCACTTCAGCTACAACAAGGCCAGCGTTTTCGCCCATAAACTCATCGACATCCCATTTGAAGCCATGATATTCAATTTTATACCTGTCCTTTTCAATTATGGGCTTTTCACAAAGTTCATCAAGGATAACATTGGCTTCTGTCATGTCAATTTCATATTCGAATTCGAGCCTTGTTTCGTCGCTCATAATGCTTTTTACCGCTAAAATCGCCCTGTCAGGCTTAATGCGTACCCGCACAATCCGCTTTGTATCGAGGCAGAGGTAGCCTTGTCTATAGCGTATGGGCTGGGTTAGAGTGCGATAATCGTTGCCTGTAACCAGATATTTTCGTTCGATCTCAGTAGCCATGACAGATGCCTGTAAAATAATAATTTCCTAAAAAGGGCCATTTTCTGGCCTTCTATAGCGGAATATGTTACAAAGCAATAGCCAATAATGAAACAAAATTCTGCTTTTTAGCTGATAGTTTAATTGACGATTTTTCTATTTGTTTATTGCTTTTTGGCGAAAGAGATATATACTTTGCCTTTTTTATTAACCGCATGTATGGATAATTCTAATGTTATTGACAGACGTATTAGAGGTCAACTGCCTTAAAGTGCCACTTGAGTGCAAGGACAAAAAGGCAGCCATTATCGAGTTAATAGATGTCCTTGACAATGCCAAAAAGCTAAAGGATAAAGAGGCAGCCTTGAACGCAGTCCTGACTCGTGAAAACACCCGCAGTACAGGGATCGGCTCGGGCCTTGCAATTCCTCACGGCAAATGCGCCGCAGTAAAAGATCTTGTGATGGCAGTTGGTATCTTGAAAGAGCCTATCGATTTCCAGAGCACCGATAATCAGCCGGTCAAGGTCATAATGCTTTTAGTTTCCCCGGTAGATCAGACGGGGCCGCATATTCAGGCACTTGCCAGTATAAGCAGATTGATGCTCGACGACAAGTTCAAGAAGAAATTCGAGAACTGCGAATCAGCAGGGCAGGCCTATGACCTGATAAAAACCCAGGAAACCAAAAGTTAATACGACTTTAGTTTCTTATATCAGACTCCCAGAGCACCAGGCCTGGCTCCCAGGGGCTCGACATGTCTTCGTTGCGCGGAACGATCCTTACCGCCAATCCCATATGCCCGCTATGGCCACAAAGCATCTGGGCACTGAAGCGATATTTGCTGTCTTTCTGCTCCTGTGGATTTTCACATTTCATCTTAATGACCGAACCGTCATTGATATGGCCGTATGAATCAATCGGGCCGTTGTAAAGCTCTACCGATACGTCTCTCGGATTCAGGTTGCCGATATTGACATCAGCATTAACTTCAATGGATGAGCCGACTTTAAGAGTTGGATTATTAGGACAAAGACATCCGTTGCCATCTTTTCCGGCTACTTTAACAGTAACGTCATTGATCGAAAGATTCGACCAGAGTTTCCTGATGTCTATCTGCCATTTTGTCAACGCCTTGGCTTTTGCCATCTCATCCTCATTGAGTTCCTGCCATCTAAGTGCAGCAGGGACATAACTCTTGCGCATGTAATCCGAGAGCATCCTATAAGTACTGAATCTCGGGGTGATATACTTCAAGCAGGTACGCATTCTCTCAATCCAGGCACGCGGCAGATTATCAGCCGAGCGGGTGTAATAGAGAGGAATGATCTCGTTCTCGAGGATATTGTAAATAGCTTCAGACTCTACCATGTCCTGATAGTCGTTGTCGTCGTAATCTTCACCGGCACCAATGACCCAGCCCCCTTTTGGTGTATAGCCTTCGCACCACCAGCCATCCCAGGTACTCAAGTTCAGTGCACCGTTGAAAGAAGCTTTCATTCCGCTTGTACCACTTGCTTCCATCGGCGGACGTGGATTATTCAGCCAGACATCAACGCCGCGAACCATGTAACGGGCAAGGTTCATATCATAGTCTTCGAGAAAGACTATTCTTCGGCGAACATTGTACTGATTAGCAAAGTGAATAATCTGTCTGATTATTTCTTTTCCTTCACTATCGCGTGGATGAGCCTTTCCGGCAAAAACTATCTGGACAGGTTTTTCCTTGTCAGAAAGAATCTTTATTAAACGCTTCGGATCCCTTAGTAAAAGATTGCCGCGCTTGTATGTAGCAAATCTACGAGCAAAACCTATCGTCAAAGCCTCAGGGTCGAGTACCTCTTCTGCCCAGTTGAGTTCGGCATGATAGGTGCCTCTTCGCTGCATTTGTGTTTTCAGCCTGTTGCGCGCGAACGCAATAAGGCTGATCTTGCTCCTTTCATGCGTGCGCCATAATTCTTCGTCCGGTATTGAATCAATATTGTTCCAGATCGGGCTCTCTATAGATTCATCACACCATGTCGGGCCGAGGTAACGCTCATAAAGGCCGTTCATATCTTCGCTGAGCCAGCTTTTGATATGAACGCCGTTTGTTATCGACGTTATCGGCACTTCTTCTGTCGGGACATTCGGCCATAAGACGTTCCAAATCTTTCGCGAAACTTCACCGTGCAATTTGCTGACGCCGTTGCGATAAGAGCTGAGCCTGATAGCAAGAACAGGCATCTTGAATGTTTCTTTACTATCCGTTGCGCTTGTCCTTCCCAGTGCCATGAATCTGTCTTCGCTTATCCCAAGTGACAGAACGTAGCCACTGAAATATTTCTTCATTAGTCCCGGGCTGAACTCGTCACTACCGGCCTTGACAGGAGTATGAACGGTAAAGACATTGCCGGCTTTACTTGCTTCGAGAGCTTCATCAAAACTGATGCCTTTCTTCTCGATGAGGTCTCTAATTCTTTCAAGGCCGAGGAAAGCTGCATGCCCTTCATTCATATGACAGACCATTGGATCAAGCCCCATGGCTCTAAGAGCTCGCAGGCCACCGATACCAAGCATAATCTCCTGACGAATACGCATCTCGTTATCACCGCCGTAAAGTGCGCTGGTGATTAGACGGTTACTTGGAGAGTTTGATTCTATATTAGCATCGAGCAGATAGAGTTTAACCCTGCCGACGTTGACCGACCACACCTGCGCCCTGACGTTTTCACCTGCATAATCGACGTCAATCGTTATCGGTTTGCCTTCATCATCTCTTTCAAGCTCGACTGGCATATTGTAGAAATCGTTTGTGATGTATGCTTCCTGCTGCCAGCCGTCAATGTTCAGGTATTGTCTGAAATAGCCCTTCTGGTATAAAAGGCCGACACCAACCATTGGTATGCCCATGTCCGAAGCGCTCTTTAGATGGTCGCCTGCAAGAATGCCAAGACCGCCGGAATAGATCGGCAAACATTCATGGATACCGAACTCGGCGCTGAAATAAGCGACGACCATTTGCGAAAGTGTGTCGCCGGATTTGCCAAACCATGTAGGCGCGTTAATGTAAGCCTGAAGTTTTTCCGAGGCGCGTTTGAGCTCGCATAAAAAACCGTGATTCTTGGCAAGTTCGGCGAGCCTCTTTTGTGAGACACTACCAAGCATCCTAACCGGATTGTAACAACAACTCTTCCAAAGCTTGCTGTCGATCCGTTTGAATAACTTAACAAAGTCAAGGTTCCAGCACCAAAACATGTTACGCGCCAAAGTTTCAAGCTCTGTAAGCTCATCTGGAAGCGCCGGTAAAACTCTGAAACTCCTCACATTAGGCATCTTCTTATCTCCATTGTAAATTTATGCTTCTTTTAGCTTCTCTGCCCAATGGATAATCGACAAAATCACTCTGCCGCTTCACTACAAACCGTGTTTAAGTGACTTTTGTAGTCCCATATTTCCACGGTTAGAAGCAGTAATAAATCTTTACTATTATGTTTATATTTTAATTAAATGTGATTTATTTCAGCTGGAATAAAGATGCGCATGAGAAAGGCCCGCCGAAGCGAGCCTTTAATATCGAAGTTACCTCCACAGGTGCCGTAGCAAAAGCGTTTGAATAAACCCCTTATTTCCAAGTGGGCAATCGTTGCAAGCGTCCAAAAGTCCCGACAAGCAGGCTGGTTCGGCGCGACAAGATCCGACTTCCCTGAGCGAGGTCTATCGGTTCTTCAAATCGATCAAATGCTTACGAACATCGCAGGGGTAACCCTACAATCTCTCTTATATCAAATTTCAAAAGCAAATTCAAGTAAATTCAAATCTGCTGCTCTATATATCGTCTAAATATTAAATAATTATTAACGCAGTGTAAGATTTGGGGTAATATTTTTTCCTCTCATAAGAACTATAGCAAAATAATAATTAGTCAGCCGGTACGCATCGCCCTTTTGCCCACGCCTGCAGGCCGAGCACATCTTCGCGCATTGTTACTGATAATGGAGGTGAACTTTTAATGGCCTTGACGATGGAATCTGTAGAAATTTTTTCACTATCCGAATAAGCCTCGTGCAGTGCAGAGATAACAACTTGTTCAATTTCGGCACCGCTATAGCCATCAGAAGCTTTTGCGAGTACGTCAAGGTCGAAATCGTCAGGCTTTCTGTTACGCTTTTGAAGATGGATGGCAAAAATTTCTCTGCGTACATCTTCCTTAGGCAAATCAACGAAGAAAATCTCATCGAACCGCCCTTTCCGCAGCAATTCAGGCGGCAGAGCTTCTATATCATTTGCAGTTGCTATAACAAACACTGGGGCATCTCTTTCCTGCAGCCAGGTCAGCAGGGTTCCGAACATTCTCTGGGAAAGTCCGCCGTCACTGCTTCTGCTGGCAGCTGAGGCAAAGGCCTTTTCAATTTCATCAATCCATAAAATAACCGGCGACATCATCTCTACCTGACGAAGTGCTTCAGAGAGGTTCTTTTCAGATTCTCCTATATAGGCGGCATATAAAGTACTTGGATCAAGTTTTAGTAATGGCTGATGCCATGCGGTAGCTATGGCTTTGGCACAAAGACTCTTTCCGGCACCTTGAACACCAAGCATTAGTACACCGCGCGGTGGGTTTAAGCCAAATTTTTCTGCTTCAGCTGTAAAAGCTGCTTCGCGTTGTTTCAGCCACTTCTTTAGATGTCTCATGCCGCCTATCTCACTAAGGTCGAGCGGGGTCTGGATGTATTCCAAAAGACCACTTCTCTGGACGAGACGACGTTTGCTGGCAATTACATTATTGATATCATGGTCGTCGAATTTCCCGTCATACGCTACAGCTTCAGTGATAACTTTCTGCGCCTGTCTTCGAGTAAGGCCCCGCAGATTCTTGATTATAGCGTCAAGACCACGGTGAGTTATACCGATCTCGACGGGATTTTTTCTATGTATCTTCACCACAGTAGCGCGAATAATATCTTTGAGCTCATTCTCGTCAGGATATGAAAGCTCAAAGGCTTTGGCATAGGACTTGATGATATCGGGCAGCTTGTTACTTGCGTCTATCATTACAAGGACGGACTCATTCTGTTCAAATATTTTCATGATATTCCGCAACACTCGCTGGACCTTAAGATCGCGAAGATTATCCGCCAGATCAAGCGTCACACAAATGGCACCTTCTTTTGCTTTTTCAAGATTGGTCAGGCCGGCATACGGCTTGTCCGTACCGGCGACTACAGGCGAACCCTGGAGCAAACCATCACGTACACCGTCGGCTGCTGACCATACCCAAAGGTCACGGTTGAGTTTCATAGCCGTGTCGCGAACAATGTCAAGAGCATAGTCCTCTTCATAACTCGTTATGCTGATACATCCTTCACCGCTTTTTATTAACTGCTCAAACCGTTCGTAATCGTTCATAACAGTTATTCCTCTCGATCACTGTTAATGATTTAATATTGACAGCTACGCTTTTCTCAGTACAGCCTTGGTGGCTTTGGTAATATTACTCACTATGCTTTTTTCGAGTTCATCAACTTGTTCATGAGTAAGCGTTCCATCCTCATCGCGGAAACGTAATGTGAGAGTCAGACTCTTTTTGCCAGGGTCGATACCCTTGCCACGATAGATACCGACAAAGTTCGTCTGCTCCAGCTTTTCACAACCAGCTTTATTAACAGCTCCGGAGATTTGATCCCATGTAACCTGCTCATCGACAATCAGCGACAAGTCGCGATCAACTGCCGGGAAGCGTGGTATTGCCTTAAACTGAACAGTTTTGGCCTCAGTATCAAGCAATGACTGTACATCGATCTGGGCTGCACACACCTCAACCTCTTTAAGGCCGTATTTATCTCTTACGTCCTGGCTGACCATACCAGCAATGCCCTGCTTTTGGCCGTTAATTAAAATATCCGCGCCAACTTCTGCCCATGATAATTCACAAGGCTGGAATATAACAATAGAATCACCAACAACATTTGCGATCAGTCCTTCTATAACCCCTCGCACATCACGCATATCACTGTCACATGCCAAGCCAAGCATTGCTCTTTCGAGAGGAAGCCCTTTGCCGGTCGGGACAAAAGTATCAGCTATCTCGAAAATCCGACATGGCCTGTTGCCAACGTTGTTATTCGTTTTTAAAACTTCCATCAGTGAACCGACCAAGCTCGGGCGAAGGATATTTGCTGATTTTCTCGATACATCTTTGACTCCTAAAAATTCAGTGTCAGAGACCGGTGAGAACATTTTTGCGGTTTTATCATTAACGAAGCTAACATTTATCGTTTCGTAGAATCCACAGCCGTTGAGATATTGACCAATATCAGTGTTCAGCTCTCCACGCTTATCGACCGGTGCGATCTCTATCTCTATCCTGCCCTTTAAAGGTACCTTGTTGTAGCCGTAAATCCTGGCTACTTCCTCGACAAGATCAACCTCACGGTAAATATCGCTTCGCCATGTCGGGACAATACATGTTATTACATCGCCATCCCGTTTGGGTTCAAGGCATAAACGCCGCAGTATCTGAATTGCCTCATCCGCTGGTACTTCTATGCCGAGCAGATGATTTATACGTGATAGTCTCACCTGCACTTGCTTAGGCTCCGGCTTTTTGGGATAAACATCAACGACGCCCCTGGCGACTTTACCGCCTGCTACCTGTACGATCAACTGCGAGGTTCTTCGTGAAGCCCAGTCGATATTCTCAATATCAACTATCCGCTCAAACCTAAAAGACGCATCCGACGGTAAGGTAAGAGCCCGGCTTGTAGCTCTGACACTAACGGGGTCGAAATAGGCATCTTCCAATAGAATGTTTTTTGTATTGTTACTGACTTCGCTGTCAAGACCGCCCATGACACCAGCTACAGCAACAGCGGTTTTGCTGTCTGCAATTACCAGCATATCCGGCTGAAGATCACATTTGCTGCCGTCGATACTTATTATCTGCTCGCCTGGTTTGGCTTTTCGAACAACGATCCTGCCATCAATGATTTTGTCATAATCAAAGGCATGGGGAGGCTGGCCGGTCTCCATCATCGCATAATTGGTAGCATCAACGACATTATTGACACTTCGAAGGCCGATTGCTTCAAGCCTGTCAACCAGCCACTGCGGGCTGGGGCCGACTGTGACATTTTTTATTACCCTTGCGGTGTATCGGCCGCAAAGGTCGGGTTCTTGTATTTCGACACCGCAAAGCTCGCTGACATCTTTGTCTGATTCTTCGAGACTAATCTCAGGCAGGTTAAGCTCTTTGCCGGTAATAGCTGCTAATTCCCGGGCAACGCCGATATGGCCGAGAGCGTCTCCGCGATTGCTCGTCACTTCGAGATCAATGACAGCGTCATCTTTTATATATTCGATGCCTTCGTTGGGAAAGCCCGCATCGCTTAGAAGTTCAGCTATTTCCCCGGCACTTAACCCAGTCTGGACGTAATCATTTAACCAGCTCAGCAATATTTTCATACAAAAACCGCCTTATTAAATAGAAATACCGCTATACAATACTATTACACATCGAAACTGTCAATATTACAGATAAGCTGCTTATCATTAAAAAACGGGCCGTCCTGATATACCGGGACGGCCCGTATCATTAATTCAGTTTTATGTGTGTTTTAATTTAATACTGTACTGTATCCATCCACTTATTGGCAAGAATAGCCAAATCAGTTAGATCTACTAATCCGTCAAAATTCAAATCAGGTGAGGCTGGATCATCATTTGGACTCGGCTCATTCGTTGAAAGCTCAAACGCCATGTCAAAGGTGATACTATCAGGATCGGGATATGGCGGGTGCTGGATCGGCACGCCTGTGCCCCACATCGAGCCAACAGTCGGCGGCCAGGTGCCGTCGAACGTGGTTTGAATTATCGCAGCATCGTCGTTGAAGTTGTGCGATCTTGTCTTCCAGCCCCAATCGTAAGTCGGTTCGGGCTGACATGGATCCCATATAGCAGCGATGCTTAGCCAGTAAATCGTACCATTTGGCTCACACGGATCGTGTTCCTGATAGAACCAACCTTCCTGATCGAGCAATTGATTGAACTGGAAGCAGGTCTCTTCCGGCTCAATCGGAACATTGGGATCCGGATCCTGTGCTCGTGGATCAACATCATAGCCTGCGAAGTTCATAACATAATTATCGCAGACATGCTCCCAAATAAGTGTGCCCGGATGGCTGAAGGTGTTAGCGTCATTTACATCCGGATCCGGTACATCAGACCAAATACCAATATGAAAAGCCTGAGGCAATATCGGCGGAGGATCAGGATTGTTCCAGCCGATAAAGCTTCCCCACCAGTGCAAATCGGTGATAGGCCTGTCATCGGCGCACTTCCAGTCATCAGCAACCATTGGTGGATTGTAATATTCGCTGTACTCATCCCAGCCCTGTATGAATGGTGGATCTTCATTACCAATTACAACAGCCGCCTGACTCCACTTCTTATAGTAATCTTTGCTCAATGTAGTATTGGGCGAGATCATGATCCAGTGCCAATAGTTCCAGAGGAACGAAGGCGCGCCTCCGGGAGCCGGGGCAGGATTGTTACTGCCAACCCATGTGCCATTTTCATCGAGAAGAATCCACTGGACAACTTTCAGGTTAAAGCCGGGATTGTTCATGTAGGCAGTTGCAGTTGGCGTAGCCGCGGTACGGCCGGTCTTGCTGGTATCGATAGTAATCCTTGTCGGTACTCCCCAAATGATAGGCGCTCCGCTGCCTTTAGCTCCACAGTTCCAATACCATGAGCGGATCGGACCTCCTGCGGCAGGTGGATTTTGCAGACCGAAGGAAACCTGATTGATCTGGCCGTTTGTTCCTATCTTAGGTGCAGTTACCACAAGATTGATCGTACAATTCGAAAGATCAGGATCCTTCTTATACTGATATTGCCAGGCGCTGGCGAAATCACCATCGTTACCATCGCCCCATGTCATAACCAAGCCGGCATCATTAGGTTCATCCGGATTGCTTTCGCTTCCTTCATAAACATACAGAAACGGCGGCATGAAATTAGTGTCCGGGTACTCATTTCCATCTTCCGTATATAGCTGCCACTGACTCATATAATCATCCCACTGCCATTGCTCCAGAGGTTTGATGAGATCGTTAAGCAGAGCGTCGTTCCAGTCATTAACATCAGCGATGCGGAAATACGGACTTCCGTTAGGCTCGCCGATTTTAAATTCCGATTCCTGATAGACAGGATTGTTAGGATCGACTTCGCCAAATATTGTAATTTCAGAGGTCGGTTCCGTAATAACATAAGTATAATCAGCGGTTTCAGGCTCAGGGACTGTCCATCGCAGTATAAATAATTGTGTCGGCTCTTCGATACTGCCAAGCGGAACACCGTTCGGATTAAGGCTGTTACACTGAACAGTTACCGTTCCCGGGATGGAAGTGTTATAAGGGCCAAGAACGAACTCACCTCCTGAGACCGGCTCGACATCAGTACACAGCATCTTGCTATCATCATATGTAAATGTCATATTATACTGTGTTACCGGTGTTGGATCACCGCCATCATTATCAAACGCATATACCGGAACAGGTTGGACCTGCGGCCAGGCTGGTTCACCTTCGAACTTTGCCGGCTGAGCAGTAACCACTATATCCGATCTTATGCACGGATATATTCTAAGATTTTTAGACTCCGGGCTACTTCCCGCTGTCCAGCTTTTACCGCCTGAATACTGTGCCATGCCTATTATCTTACTGGCTATGGCAAACATACTTCTGTCTTTGCAGCTGTTACTGTTTTTGCAGTATGCCGGATTTGTATCGATGGTACCGCAATTAGCCCATGATAATGTGTAATCTCCATAGTTAGTACCAAGAGTTGAAGAAGAGCCTAACCTGAAACCATTGCAGTTAGCATCGACCCATGTGCATTCAAGCCTAACCGAGGCACCACCAACTCTTGTAGTGGTATTCTGCTGATACACGGTGCCGGAGACTTTATAGCTGGCAGCATAGACACATGGGGCACTAACAAACAACACACACAAAATCAATATTACTGTTTTTTTCATAGTCATATCCTCCAATAATTTTCCTTTATCAGCCTTTTAATTTTCAATCATCCCTAATTTTTGCTCCTTTCACTTAGAATTAACGTTATTTTAAAACAGACTCTTTTTACGGTTAGCCGAAATGTTTTTATAAATAACTTTCTCGAAATGCCGTGAGGGCAGACTGAAATCCTGCTCTTTTCGCTGAACAAAAGCAGCTTTGATAAGCCGCGTTGACATCTTGCCGTTCCTAAACTCTTCCTTGTATAATCGGGAATCAATTATAACGATTAGTATATATGCTTAGTAGGATATGTCAAGTTAATATTAAATTAAATTAAAGCTATGTTGTTCTTTAATCCAAATATTCCTTTTTTGAGCGTAACAGCTTGGTCTGGCTGCGTTTTTTCTTATCAGATAGACGTTTTTCTACAGCCCTTAGTGGTACTTTCGTTTTCCTGCGAGGTGGTTTGCGTTTGAGGGCAGCCCTTATCAATTCGGCTAACTTTTCGATGGCAGCATTTCGATTTGCTTTTTGAGTTCTATGCTTTTGAGATATTACACGTATGACTCCATTTTTGTCGACGCGGGTTTTAAGCTTGGTCAGGATTCGTTTTTTCTGGCTATCAGTGAATTTAGCAGAATTGGCCAGGTCAAAGAACAAAGTTACGCGGGTGTTAACCTTATTTACATTCTGGCCGCCTGGTCCGCTACTGCGAGTAAACTTAAATATAAACTCATTCGAATCAATTGTTATCTGCTTATTAATCTCTACCATTTAAAATACCAGATAATTGTCCGCTTTGGCCAATAGTTTACCAACCTTACCAACATCTTCAATACTTCTTAGCTGTTGGTACCGCCTTCGCTTTAATATTCTATTGACCGTCACAGGGCCGAGGCCGGGTACTCTCAACAGATCGAGATTGCTCGCCCTGTTGACATTTAAGGGAAACTTTTCCGGATGATTCTTGGCCCAAGTTTCTTTGGGATCGGTATCCAGCGACAATCTACCCTGCTCATTGAAAGCGATATCATCCTGCCTGAAGCCGTATTTTCGAAACAGAAAATCTACCTGGTAAAGCCTGTGTTCCCTGGTGAGTAAATCCTGCGGGTTAGAGTTCCCTTTCTGCTCGGCTGGCAATGATTTTTCGCCGAGGCCTTTCTGATAAGCACTAAAGTATATCCGCTGCAAGTTCAATCTATCATAAAGGCCCCATGAATACTTTACAATATCAGCGTCGGTTTCATCGGCGGCGCCTACTATGAATTGGGTGGTCTGCTTGACCCTTTCGAATTTGTTGCCCTTTGCTGTCAGTTTGCTGATAAGCTTTATGGGTCCGACAACATCATTGAGGAAATCCTTTTTATTGGAAAGATGGCTCATATATTTTTCACCGGGAGTCTCGATATTCAAAGAGACGGCACTTGAAAGACTGACCGCTTCTTCGATGGCAGAGTTGCTGCAGCCTGGGATGACTTTCAGGTGGATATAGCCCCGGAACCTGTACTTTTGGCGAAGTGTTTTGGCAATTCCGCATAATCGCTGCATGGTCTTATCGGGACTACCGATGACTCCAGAACTGAGGAAAAGCCCGAAGACGATCTTCCTGTTATAATAATCCAGAAAAGCCCGAACCGTTTCGTCAATACTAAGGCTGCATCTGCGGACATCCTGATTGGCCCGTAGCGGACAATATGCACAATCGTTATTGCAGGTATTCGAGATGAGTGTTTTAAACAGTACGCTCGTGCCGCCATTTGGCAGACTGACCGGGTATATCCATTTGTCGCCGGCTGTAGAGCGATGGCGACGTTCATCTTTGTTCGAACTGCAGGCGCAAGCGAGGTCATATTGGGCATCACTGCTTAAAATCTCGAGTTTTTGATGTGTATCCGGCTTGTTTACTACGCCTAACATAAGCTTATCCTTCCTTGGTTAGAGCTTATTTATGGTCATTTTACCCAATGGAAGTTTACCTATCAACACTATTTGTCCCATATTAAAAAATCCCGTGATTTTTTATGTACTGGTCTGCTTTTTTCGCACACATTTCGACGTTCAGGCGTATATTTAAGCAGGGGTTGCTGAGAACCGGCTTCGGAAAGTGGGGTATTGATAAAAGGATAGTCACGATGAACCGGAAAAAACAACTTGCCAATATGATCCTGGCTTTAAAAAGTGACGACAAAAACCAAAAATCACTTGAGATTCCAGGTGATTTTATTAATTCCATAGACTGTATCGAGATGGCACATGCCCAGATGCAACTTCTCGATTCTGGTATGGATATCGGCGAGCTTTATAATATCTGGCAGAAGAACAAACGGCTTTTGCCGGATGTTGTGGCAAAGCTTAAATTAGAGCTGCCTGAGAATCATATTCTTATCAAGATATTCATCGAGCATGAAATGCTGCTTTGCTTCCTTTGTGATTTCGAGGAGGCTAATAAAAAGATACAGGGTTTTACTTACGCATCGAGTTCGAATTCCGAGATAAGAAAGCTCGAGCATATCTCGCGCCACCTATCCGCAGCTGAGGAGCACTGCCAACGTGAAGAGCAGGTAATATTTCCACAGCTAAAGGCCAAGGGATTTTCAGCGTCGTCGAAATTGATCAACATCCAGCACGAACAGTTAAAGGTAAGAATAGACCAGCTACGGCAACTTGTCTGGAGCATAGAGGAGATAAGCTTCTATGACTTCAAGAAAGTATTGCAGCAATTGATTGGATACATAGTACCGGTAATGAGGCATCATATATTCATAGAGAACAACCTGATCTTTCCGCTTGCCCTGGAAGTGATCGATGATCCAAGTGTGTGGGCGAAGATAAAAGATATTTGTGACGATATCGGGTACTGTGCGTACCCCGACAGATAAAGTCACATATTGTTCAACGGGCCCATGCTCCAAATATTGTAAATGCCCGCAAAAAAATATATCAAGCCTATCGAGGCCAGGAAAACAGCTGCGAATTTTTTATAATAAAAGGTTATAGCTAAACAAACAACCGCTTTAATCAACGCAGCAATCAATGGCCCTGCTACTATGCCAATGTATTGAGTAAGAATCCTTACAAGCGGATTTATCTCTCCTGTAATCCCGACTTTGTGCATGAAATATACTGTGCTGAGAGCGTCAAATATAAGGCCTGCAAAAAAGATAAAAAGGACAATACGATTACTCTGCCGGAAATCATGTGCGTTTCGCTTTATCCTGCTGGAATTCATACCGACATCTTAGCAACTATCGTCAATAAATCGAGTAAAATCGATTATTTCTCCAATAAAGGTACTTGTTGAAAAAGTTTCGACAATGTGCTATAATATTTATCAAAGCTAAAAGAAGCATTGGGGTAGGTCGAAAATCTAACGAGACAGGGTAATAGATGCAAAGAAAGCTTACTCATATTGCTAAATTAATGGTCGTATTATTTTTGTTCTGTTCGATCAGCTACGCTGATATATCTACCGGCCTGATCAATTACTGGGATTTTAACGAGAATTCAGTAGTTGACTCGGTGGGTGGATTATCATTTAATCTCCGTAACGGGGCTTTCGTATCCGGTAATGAGCTGGTTCTCGACACATCAGGTGAAGATGCTGATGTCGTTCTTTCAACTTTCAATCCAGCCACCCATCATCAATTCTCCCTATCTTTTACGATGAGTTTTTCGGGAGCGCCAGATTCCAGAATGGCAATGCTGGAATTGAGGGGAGCTTCATATATTCTTATACATACAACGGATGATCGTAATAATAATGGCCAAAATCATATCTTTGCGGAAGAGGGAATTTCCGGCTCACAACAAAGAATACACGGTGACAAATCTGTCCATGACGGTGATGACCATATGGTTGTTTTTACCTATGACCATAATTCAGTCTCAGATAATGTAGGTATAAGCATTTATGTAGATACCGAGTTGGCAGGAATCGCGTCGTGGAACGGTAATGATATGTCGGATTCATGGACTTCGATAACGCTCTATCTCGGCAAGGATAACTGGAAGAATAATTTCACCGGCACCTTCGACGATGTGAGGTTTTATAATCGGGTTCTTAGCCAAGCTGATATCAACGAACTTTTCGCTGAAAGGTTCATAATCACAGAGCATCCTAAAAGCCAGACCGTCGAAGCGGGCAGCAATGTAGAATTCACTATTTCTTCCGGCAATATTGACAGCTATCAATGGTACAAGTCAGCGGACTCAGTTACTAATCCAGGTTCGGATACAGCTATCGGCGGCAATTCCGATACACTTATAGTTAGCAATGTAAATTTGACCGACGAGGCATGGTATTATTGTATTGCCACAAAAGGCGGCGAATCTCTCACTTCACAAGCGGCAAGGCTGATGATTAGGCGGCTCGTTGGTCACTGGGAATTTGAAAACGATCTTAATGATACCGTTACTCTGGATGTCAACGGTGTGACTGCTCATAACGGATTTATGATATTGAATGGTTCGCTTGGTGGGACAGCAGATTATAATTCAAGCTCACCCGGAAATATGGGAGATTATTCACTGGACCTTGGTGATAGTGAGATAGTTCAGATAGAAAACAGTAACGAGTACTTCAATTTTTATAGACAAGGCATTACGGTAAGCGCCTGGGTACGAACTGCACAAACCGGCTGGGGCGCCATTATAGGAAAGCAGCAAAGAGCTTCTTCGCCGTACAGCGGTTTTATGCTAAACAAAAATGACAGCGGGATACCAATATTTACTTTTCGTGATCCGGGGACTAATCAGCACGATAATATTCTCGCCCAGACGGCTATCTCGGACGGGCAATGGCATTTTATCACTGCCACCTACAATAATGAGACCAAGACCGGAAAGATATTTGTTGACGGACAATTAGAGGGCAAGCTCACATCAATGACCAAAAATTATGATGTACCCGATGAGCCACTGGTGTTTGGACGTGAAAGCGTTGATACTGCCGGGTATTATGAAGGCGGCGTAGATGATATTAGGATATGGAACTATCCGCTGGAATCCATTGAGATCGGGACGTTATATATTGAAACAATGCCGGATGAAACCATCTGCTATGAAAATCCTGAATACGATCTGGACGGGCCTGACGGGGAGTCAGATTGCGTGGTGGATATTTACGACCTCGCATACTTTACTCAAAGGTGGATGGTTCAGGAGTGGATCGTTATCAGTTTTTGAAAAATGGGAATTCACATGAACAGAAGAGACTTCTTAAAGAAAACAGGGCTTGCTTGTGCGGCTTTATCAAGGCTGCCTTTTGCCCGTGCGGAAAGCCCGACCACAACTCCCAATATACTGTGGATATATATTGAAGACACCTGCCCCTGGATGAGTTTTTATGGGGACAGCCTTGCTCAATCAGAAAATATAACTCCGGTTATGCAGGGTCTGGTCGATAACGGTGCAGTTCTTTTTAATAAAGCTTATGTTCCGGCGCCGGTCTGCTCGGCTACTCGTTCGGCAATTATTACCGGCTCCACACAAACAACATACGATCTGCAGAACCATCGCTCAGGCCGCTATGCCAATGATAGACATTATCTTCCAGGCGACATAAAAACAATACCGGAGCTTTTCAGAGATGCGGGCTTCGATACTTTTAATGATGGTAAAGAAGATTACAATTTCGAATGGTCCGGCTTATATAATCTCAATAAGCTTAGTGATGTATCTTCATCAACGCCATTCTTTGGACAGATCCAGCTCTCAGGTGGAAAAGCATCTGTTAATTCAAGTCGAACAAACTATTTTAAACCTTTAGTCACGATCCCCCCCTACTATCCAAATCATAATGACTTCCGTACGAGCATCGCAAAACATTACGCTACTATCGAAAAGCTCGATACAAAGGTGAACGACATCCTCACCCAACTGACCAATCAAGGTCTGCGAGATAATACAGTTGTTTTTATCTTTTCTGATCACGGCTTTGACGGCCTGCGTGCAAAGCAGTTCTGTTATGAGGAAGGCTTGCGAGTACCTTTTATGGTAAGCTGGACAGGCGGTGGTTCTATAGAAACAAAAATAACCGCTCTCGGTACCGCACGCAATGATATGATAAATATGATAGATATTTCCAAAACAAGTTTAGCATTAGCAGGTGTAACCATACCAAGTTATATTCAGGGTAAGGATTTCTTCTCAGGCACCTACACACCACGCGACTATGTAATAGGTGCAAGAGATCGCCTTGACTGGACTATCGATAGAATAAGGACTGTGCGTTCCGCTAATTACCGTTATATTAGAAATCTGCTTACCGACAGGCCTTATTTGCAATCGCAGTATCGTGAAACATGGAATACATATGCAACGTGGATGGCAGAATATCAAAAATACTCAAACGGCGATCCGAGTACAATTTTAACTGCAGATTCAGCTCGCTTTGCTGCCCCTGACCGGCCTTACGAAGAGCTTTATGATATGAACACCGATCCACATCAGATAAATAATCTCGCTGAGAATCCAGCCTATGCGACAATTCTACAGGAACACCACGACCAGCTTGACAGCTGGATGGTTTCAAGCGGTGACATTAACAGATGGCCGGAAAGGGATGCTGGTTTGCTTGCTGTAATGACCAACCAGGGATACAGGAATAAAATACATCTCGACCAGACCCCCGAATATATACCCGTCATTTGTAAAAACCAAGAACTGCTTAGTGCAGAATGCCAAAGCCATAAATTTGGCCTGAAAGAGCTTGCTGAATTTGCAGAGCAATGGCAAAAAGATAATATTCTTAACTAAATGCTTGAATAAATGTTCTAAAAAACTGCTCGCATCGAGTGGGTATTTGCCCTTGCTACATATCCGAATCCTGCTATAATACCACGAAATCAGCGATTGCTGGACTACACTTGGTGAGTGAACATGGATGTTAAACTGAAAGAGATTTAATAGCCTATAACAAAAAGAGTGAAAATGCTGATTTTGCTATTAAAAACATTATTTTTTATTCATTAAGTCAGGGACGCTAAGTATGGTCGATTTCACACTTCTCGAAACACATGGACTTATTAAGCGTTACTCTGGTAGAGAGGTCGTCAGCAGTGTCGATATTTCTATCGAGCAGCGATCTATCGTAGGCCTGCTCGGCAGGAACGGAGCGGGCAAGACAACTTCGTTTAGAATGATAATGGGTATGGTAACGCCTGATGAGGGAACCGTGTTTTTTGACGGGCATGAAATTACAAAGCTGCCCATGTATAAAAGAGCCCGTCTTGGCCTGGGGTATCTCTCGCAAGAGCCCAGCATATTCCAGAGGTTAAGCGTTCGGGACAACTTAAACGCTATTCTCGAAACTATGTCTATTACCAAAGCCGAGCGTGACAGAAGAGCTGAAATGCTCATTGAAAGATTCAGCCTGGCCGAGGTCGCCAACAGTCACGGGCGGTTTTTATCAGGCGGCGAGCGTAGAAAGCTCGAAATCGCCAGAGCAATGATCACAGAACCTTCTTTAGTTCTGCTCGATGAGCCGTTTAGTGGCGTTGATCCGATAGCAGTTGAAGAACTTCAAGGTGAGATACGAAGGCTCGTTAATGCCGGTGTCAGTATCCTTATTACTGACCATAATGTTGAGCGTACACTCGAAGTTTGTGATAAAGCTTATATCATTGATCACGGCAAGGTCATCGGCTCGGGGCCACCGGCTGACATTGTAAAAAATGAAACTATTAGAAGGCTATACCTTGGTAATACATTTGAAGGCGATGAATTCGACGATTGAGTGATATTATGGCTGAGCAGGTTAATATTGACAATTGCAGGATAACACATATCCCAACTCCGGTTTTAGCCAAAAAAGCCAAGCCCATCGAAAAGATCAACGATAACATCCACGAACTTGTCAATAAAATGACCGACATAATGATAGCCCAAAAAGGTATCGGCCTGGCTGGGCCGCAGGCGGGTGTGGGCTTGAGGATATTTATCATTTCGCTCGACGGCTCGCGTGAGAACGTCAGGGCATATATAAATCCCACCGTAACGACAGAAGGTAAACTTATCGGGCATGAAGAGGGCTGTCTTTCTGTTCCCGGGGTTTATACGAAAATAAAAAGATATGAAAAGGCCACCGTGACGGCTACCGACCTCGACGGTACGGAATTCACGGAATTAGCTGAGGGGCTCTATGCCAGGGCTCTGCAGCACGAATACGACCATATCGAGGGCATCACAATTGCCGATAAAATGGGCTCGGCAGCAAGGATAATGCATCGGCGACAACTCAAAAAACTTATTGAAAAAGGCGAATAAAATCGCTATAATAAATAATTGCATAATCGACTCAAATTAACAGCATAAAATTTTATTACTATTTTTTGACGAATTTCTAATATGAAAATAGTGTACATTGGCAGCGGTGCCTATGGCATTAATTGCTTAGACGCCCTGCGGAACTCACAATATGAGATTGAGTTCATCATAACCCAGCCCGCACGCTGCGCGGGCAGAGGCAGGAAAATTGCCCAAACTAAGGTTGCCTTGTGGGCACAAAACAATTCTATATCATGTATAGAAGCTTCCAACATTAATCAACCGCAAATAGTACAGCAACTTGTAGATGCGAAGCCGGATCTAATTATCGTCATTGCATTTGGCCAAAAGATATGCGATGAAATTATCGCTATCCCTCCAAAAGGAATCATAAATGTTCATGGCTCGCTTCTACCGGAGTATCGCGGAGCAGCTCCTATAAACTGGGCGATTGTCAATGGCGACATCAGGACAGGGACGACGGTCGCTACTATAACTTCGAACTGGGATGCTGGCCAGATACTCGGTCAGGTCCAGACTGATATTGGATGTGATGAAACCTTTGAACAGCTATATGACAAATTAGCCAAGATGTCAGCCCCGCTGCTCATTGAAACCATAAATAAGATTGAGAATAATACAGTTGTTTACATAAACCAGGATGCGACTAAGGTTACACGAGCTCCAAAACTCAAAAAATCAGATGGAATTATAGATTTTAGTGATTCTGCTGAATCCATAAGGAATAAAATCAGGGGATTATCGCCATGGCCTGGTGTTGTGGCGGATTATCATTGCCATAAAACCAATAAAACTATCAGATGCAAACTGGTATCAGCCAGCCTGGTACCCAATCGGGAGTTTAACGGATTGCAAACCGGAACTCTGGATGAGCAACTTAATATTATTTGCGGCAAAGACTCTTTAAGAATCAACAGGATCAAGCCTGCAGGGAAAAAAGAGATGCCGTTTGAAGCATTCGTCAATGGCCAGCATATTAAACCAGGTGATCGCTTCTCAAAGGCTCAGTAATGAGATCGAACGTAATAATAAATAAATCGGCTCGTTATATATCTGCGATGGCGCTGAATCGTTTTGAACGCGCTATAAAAAACGGCAAAAGAAATTCAACATATACATATGCTGCTGATTTTCTTGCACCTATGCTGCGCCATACAAAACAGCGTGCACGTGCAACCGATCTGCTCATGGGTGTAGTCAGAAACCGCTCGGCTCTGGATTTGATACTATCAGCAGTTGGCGAAACTCCTTCAAGAAGAATTGATGCCGAAATTATTAATATCTTACGCATAGGTATATATGAGCTTGTTTACAGACCAGAAACGGCCAATTACTCTATAATTAATGAAGCTGTCGAAAATGCCAAAAAACTCAAAGGACAAAAGCAAGCTAACTTTGTAAACGCTGTTCTTAGGAAAATCTCAAAAGCCATAAAGGACAGAAGTGTTGCCCTGCCGCATACTAACCCAAGAAAGATAATTCCTCATAATGATTCGCGAGGATGCTTATTCGATAAAAAATTCCTTCCTGATATAAATAACCAGCCTGACCGATACCTAAGTAACGCTTTTTCAATACCTCATTGGCTGATAGAACAGTGGCTAAATGATTATGGTCGTGAGCAGACTTTTGCAGCTTGTATTGCGTCTAATCGAAGGCCTTGTGTCTATCTACGGCCAAACAAATTACAGACAACTACTTATCATCTTGCCGAGCTTCTAACCGAAGCCTCAGTTGACTATGAGATAATGCCTGATGATTATATGGTAAAAGCAAACAATCCCGGAATAATAACAGCCCTTCCCGGTTTTGCAGAAGGCCTTTTCACAGTACAAGACCTGGCAGCAGCGCAGCCTGTTGTAGTTTTTAACCCAAAAGAAAATTCAAAGATACTTGATCTCTGCGCCGCGCCGGGGACAAAGACAACTCAATTGGCCGAGTTTACAAATGATAATGCCAGGATATGGGCCACCGATATCGATCCAGACCGTCTTGATAGATTGAAGTCCAATCTCGAAAGACTAAAAACCAAGTCAGTTAAACCAATAGAAATCAATAAGATTGATCAAATTGCTGAGGAGATCGGATTATTTGATACTATCCTTCTCGATGTCCCTTGTTCGAATACCGGCGTGTTAGCTAAGCGTCCGGAAGTTCGCTTGAGACTAAAAGAAAAATCACTCGAGAAACTATTGATCGAGCAGGCTGAATTGCTAAAAAAAGCCGCCGGCTTACTGGCTTCTAAAGGCAGAATATGCTACAGCACATGCTCGATAATGAACCAGGAAAACAGGCAGATGATAGATGTCTTTTTAAACGAAAATAACGATTTTAAATTGCTCAAAGACAAGCTTACAATTCCAGCTATTGAACCTTCCAATCATGATGGCGGCTATTATGCTATCTTGGCAAAGAAGTAGAGCCTGTCAGAATTTCAACTGAATTCGTCCGAAGAACGTTCTGCCTGGTGTTTCATGTTTGCCGTAAAAGCGCCCCATTGCATAAGCCTTCTGCTCGGTCTGATTGGCAATATCTGCAACACCAAACATCAATTCTCCATCAGCGCCATCAATTTGGAATTCTTTGGCAATGGTAATATCAACCCTGTGGAATTGGTCAACAATTCTTGTATCCTCAACAGTACCCGGGCCATGCTGAGCGTTACTAGTACTGCTATATTTGTAATTAAGATTCATTGTGGTCGTATCATTTAGCCACAATCTACCTGTTAATCCCACCTTATGTTCAGCCGGCAGGAGCGACCTGACATCATGCGATGGATTATCCCCTGCCATATCACCATTGGGAATGAACCTGTTGTAACCATACCATGCTGAAAGGCTATATTTATCGGTTTTATGTTCAAGTTCTAATTCACCGCCACACGCTCTTGCACCTCCAATATTTTCCGGCGTGTGATTTTCCATAGACGGGAAAGGCTGACGTTTGACATAACCAATGAGATCCTTGTACCTCTGCCAATAAGCATTGGCCTTTAAAATCATTTTTTTGCTGAGTATTCCTGTATATCCCGCTTCAAATGAGCAAATTTCCTCGTTATCAAGGTTCCCGCCCTGGAAAATCTGTATCAAATAAGCCCCGCCGCCTAATGGAACCCGGTCAGTCTTTAACTGCCTTAATGATGTCCGTGGAGCCCTGAACGCCCTTGCAGCGCTAAAGCGGATAACGTGATGCTTAGCATCATCCAAACTATAAAGGGTGCTGATTCGTCCGGCCCAATCACAATGAGTTTCGGAGTACCATTGACCGCGAGCCTGAACTTCCAAATCAAGTTTTTCAGTTACGCTGAATCTATCTACAACAAACAGGCCGGCATCCTGTTCATAGACAGGTTTGCCATCAAAGATCAAATCGCTTGACTGCATAACAGTTGGCTGATCCAGCCTGATAACTGTTAAGCTACCACCTACCGTAATATTATGACCATTAGCTGTTTTAAACTGGTACTGGGCCTGAATATCATTCTCATAGCCCTGCCACTGGAACATTGAAGGCCACTTCTGGTTACTATAATTACCCGTCCACTGGAGAAATCCTTTTCTGTCATCATCATATTCTTTTTCCAACTTAGCATAAGCACTGGCATTTTCCCAGAAACCATCCAGCATCGGCCAAAGTGCGGCAAAGCTGAAATCACCAGTTTCTTTAAAAGAGTAGCCAAAGCCAAAAGAAAGTGTACTGCTATCAGAAATCTTATTTACAAAATCACTGTCGATAACATAGCCACGCCTGAAATCTCGTGACTCAAAATATCCGCCGCTCAGCGGTGAAATTGATAAGAATCTCTCATCAGTAAGGGCGTCGCTGCTCGTCTCCTGTGATTCATAGCCACTGGAGATACGCCAACTAAATGCATCTTTGGCATCAGCATATCTCAGGTAATGGTAATTATCACCAAAGTGATTAAACTGTGTTGAGCCCATAATACCTTTAGATTCCGCAGGCTTTTTAGTAATTATATTTATAAGTCCGTTGAAAGCATTAGCACCCCATGCACTACCAACTGGGCCACGTACCACTTCTATGCGTTCAATATCCTCGAGAAGCAATGGTAATTTCAAAAACTGAGAGCCACCGAAAATAGGGCTGTCGGCAGGTCGCCCGTCAATAAGAGTAAGCGTGCGATCCGAGAAAGATTCATGCAGGCCGCGTACCCCCATCGCATATTGGTTACGGTCGATCTGGGCCATATCTATACCGGCTGCGAACTGCAATACTTCATACAAATTCGTTAAACCACTATAGTGAATGTCCTCAGCAGTAATAACAGCTATCGGTACAGATGATTCGGTTATCTTCTGCTCCTGACGGGAACTCGATACAACCGTTTGCACCATAAGTTCTTCGAGAGACATTTCAAACAGGGTATCATCATCTATCGAATAAGCTGATTCTTCAGCCTGCCCGCTGAAAATGAATAACCCTGAAAACATGAATAAGAACATTATTATTTTTTTGAAACTCACCTTGTTCCTTATAGTCCTAAAGTTTACAAAACATAGATAACCAAATTTATTTATCGGTCAATAAATAGGGCCAATTAAGACTGTGATACCTCGCAAAAAGAAAAATATCTTCCATATGGGCAAAAATGGCACAGTGAAGTGTCTCATCGAAAGAGCGGCTGATAATATCAGGCTTATCAATATTGCTAAAAAATCGAAAACATAATTCACATTTTTTCCACAATGGGTACTTATGGTGTGTATAACCTGTTTAAAATAAAATTTTTTCGCACGTAAAAGCAATAACTACAAGAACGTTCGAAACGTGGAAAAGAAAATCCAACAATAGCGATTGATTTGTTTTTTAAACTGGCAATAATAAGCTAATGGAATTTAAATAATTGAGGAAGGATTTAGAAAATCCGCTTTAACAATATTGAAACGTCGAGTCGGGGAGACTTTTGATGCAAAGTATCGTCACGGAAGACGCGATTTTCGCTATTAACAATATGCTGGCCCAGATCATAGGGCCGCAAAAGCATAGAATATGGTTCAAGAATTCAACCAAATTCGTTCTTACAGACGGCTATCTAAAAGTAGCTGTACCGAATCTTTTTATAGCCGGCTGGCTGGAGTCTCACTTTATCAACGAGATAACTCAGTCGGCGGAAAAAGTCCTCGGCTCCGGAGTTAGGGTGACGTTTGGGATCGATCCGGAATTATCCGGCTCTCAGAGAAAAACACAACTCGACAACCAGGCTCAGCTTGTAGCAAAAGCACAAGACAAGAAAAGATTTACCAGAAGCGCTAAAAAACGTTCGGCAAAAAAGCTGCTTAAACTAAATTTGGATACTTTTATAGTAGGCCCTTCTAATGAATTGGCCTACAACGCCGCAAAGGCACTTGTAAATGACCAGAAGAGCCCGTTTAATCCGCTCTTCATTCACGGAGGATATGGCGTCGGCAAGACCCACCTCGCGCAAGGGATTTGCAACGCGGTGGCTCAGAACCGACCCGAAACTGATTGGCTGTATTTATCGGCGGAAGATTTCGCGAATCAGTTTGTGCTGGCCTTGAAGACAAAAAAGCTGGAGGCTTTTCGACGTCGATTACGGCGAACGGAATTGCTCGCAATAGACGACATTCACTTCCTGGCCAGCAAACCATCTACGCAGGAAGAATTTCTGCACACTTTCAACGCTATCGATATGGCCGGCAAACAGGTTGTGCTTATTTCTGACGCACATCCGAAAATGATCGGCCAACTCTCCGAAAAACTCGTAAACAGATTCGTATCCGGTATGGTTGTAAAGATCGATAGTCCTGACCTCGAAACCCGCAAAGATATCTGCCGACAGTATGCACAAAACATGAAAAAACACATACCGGAATCTGTAATAAAATATATAGCCGAGCATATTCGATCAAATGTCCGCGAACTCGAAGGGGCACTAATAAAGGTAATAGCTTATGCCGCCCTGCAGTCAAAGCGACTTGATCTGCATATGGCTAAGGAAATACTCTCCGAGCACCTTGCCCGTACCGATCCGATAGTTCATATCTCCGATATCGAATCTGCGGTCGCTACCTTTTTCGGTTTAACACCGGCTGATATTCATTCATCAAAGAAAGACCGCACGATCTCTTTGGCAAGGCATCTTAGTATGTACCTGGCTCGCAAGTGCACGAACATGTCGAGCCCTGAGATCGGGCGTTTTATGGGTGGTAAGAATCACGCCACTGTCTTGCTGGCCTGTAAAAAAGTTGATGACCTGCTCAGCCGTAATGCTGAAATTCGCTGGATCGGCCCAAACGGCAACAAAATATCCAAAGCCAGGACTGTAATCGGTAAGCTGCAGGACTCCATATCTTCCAAATAAGCTTTAATTGGGCTTGTTCAGGGCAAATATCTTGCTGAACGGGTGATTTCTGCTTAAAATGGCTTTTTTGGCAATATTTGAAAAAGTCTGGATTGTATGTCTAAATTTAAAATAAACAGTAAATATAAGCCGGCAGGTGATCAGCCACAGGCCATTGATAAACTTGCACAAGGCGTATTGGAAAACAAAAAATTCCAAACCCTGATGGGTGTTACCGGCAGCGGCAAGACATTTACAATGGCCAATGTTATCGAGAAGGTCGCCAAGCCGACGCTGATAATTTCTCATAACAAGACGTTAGCTGCACAGTTGTATGAAGAATTTAAAGAGCTTTTCCCTGAAAACGCTGTAGAATATTTTGTCAGTTATTATGACTATTATCAGCCTGAAGCCTATATTCCACAACGTGATATATATATCGAAAAAGATGCTTCTCGCAACGATGATCTCGACCGACTCCGGCTCTCTACAACAACCAGTCTTTCAACAAGAGAAGATGTGATAATCGTCGCATCTGTATCCTGCATTTTTGGGCTGGGTTCGCCTGAAGATTATAAAGCATCCGTAGTAGCTGTTAGAGTCGGCGACAACATAGAGCGTAATCATTTGTTAGGCCGATTCGCTGATCTTCAATACAGCAGAAATGATATAGATTTTAAGCGAGGGACATTCAGGGTACGCGGTGATGTAGTCGAGCTTTTTCCATCTTATGAAACTTTCGCTGTCCGGCTGGAATTCTTCGGCGATGAGATTGAGCAGATAAGTTATATCAATCCTATGACTTCCGAGAAATTAGCAGATGAAACACAGGCTTTTATATATCCATCTCAGCACTATGTTATACCGCAGGACAGGATAGAAGGGGCTGTTAATGGCATCAAAGCCGAACTTAAAAAGCGCCTGATGCAGCTTAACCAGGAAGCTAAGCTATTAGAGGCCCAAAGGCTGCAGGCAAGAACGATGTATGATATTGAACTGCTCCAGGAGGTCGGCTTTTGCAGCGGCATAGAAAACTATGCAAGGCATCTGGCGGGATTAAAACCCGGTTCCAAGCCTTACACTCTCATCGATTATTTTCCGGAAGAC
>JANQHJ010000024.1 GCA_028282745.1 Sedimentisphaerales bacterium
ATGCTGTCGGGCTTGACGGCCCGGGCGCCCGAAATGGGCTGGTGTTCTAACACTTGAAGCCCGGCAGCTATTTTGTTGTCTTTGATCTTGTGTCTGGAGTGTCATTGTTATTGTTAATTGACAAGAGCTTATGTCGTAGATACTATAATTTCAGGAAAGGAATTACTATGGAAAGGGAAAAAACACATCTTTTAGCTGTTATCGTTTTGGTTATAACTTCAATTGTCAACGCCAATCCGGTTCTAACAGTCAACGGCTTTGACACATCGGCGCCTGTTGAAATTAATGCCGATGTGAATATAATTATCGGTATCAATCATCCTAACGATGTAGTAAGCCAGAATTATATGGTAACGTGTGAGATGGGCGGCAAGCTTACGCCTCTATGCGAGCCAAATTCATTGTCAGAACAGCAAACAACGAAACGGTATTTACTTAACTTTGACAATGAGCAGATATCCCTGGCAACGGTCAACTTAACTGTTAATGGTGTACTCGATTATCAGCTTGCTGTTTTTAAAGTACCTGATGCAAATATAGTTGTTTTTGGTATAGACACAGACGTAATGGAAACTCTTGAAAAAGCAACTGAACTCCATCAGTCTGAATCTACAGAATCTAACGTAAAAGGTTCCGGGATAGATGGAGATATGGAATCTGCCAGTATTACAAACAATAATTCTGATAATGCTCCACGTGTAAGTGCAGAACTTCAGGCTTTACAAGCAGTTGAGTCTAAATTGGAAGCTAAAGTTTCATCAAGGCCCTTAATAGGTTACAAATCTCAAAAAGAGATAAATAGCAATAAAAGACTTTCAGTTGGAAGGAATAAGTCTGTTGAAAGGACTATAAATAATCAAAGGCTTAATCTTGAACAAATAGCAAATCCTTCCTTTAATGCGTATGAATCTGAAGCAGCAAAAGGAGCATCAACTGGTTCAATGAGTTTAAGTGCAGGTGCTATTGATATAAATGACGGCACTCACTTTAGTGAAAATATTATTTTAACCGGAGAATATGTTCTTAGAGGCAAAGCTTACATTGACCCTAATGTGAAAATAGTTTTTCAAAAACCATGCTCAATTTATGTTGAAGCTGGTGTTAATGCAGAATTCGTATTAGCAGCTCGCTCAACTTGTATAGTTGATGGGACTCCAGAAGAACCGATTGTAATTTACTCTGACGGCGGATACAACGATTACGATTCGTTCCTTAGAGTAGAGGGAAATGATGTTGATTTGAAATTGGGGTATTTCGAAATTTACAATGCTTCAAAAGGCCTGGCTTTCTATGGTAAGGGGGATTTTGAGGTTATGGACGGTTTGTTCTGGGCTTGCAATGAAGGTGTCTTCGCCAATGGTGAAATGAACCTTCATATTGAAAATAATCAATTCATTGACTGTTGGTTTATAGGGATTGATATTGAAAGCTTTGGATTTGACAGTGAATATAAGGTTATCGGTAACCTGATTAATGGTTATCAGGACTATGGAATTTGGGTAGATGGAACCATGAACTCTGACGATTCCAGCCTGATTCATATCGATGATAATTTGTTTATCGGCAGTTATCAATATGCAATTGTTCAGGTGAATGGATACCAAAGAATGTATGACGGCAGAAGATGTAATGGATTTTATGCCAATGCAGCCAACGTAAATCCCGGAAACCCTTTTTCTGATATTTATCCGCAATACTTAACAGAAGACCCTGTTATTGGCGGTAGATTTGTTTATCCATTTACAATTACCCCTGATTGTAATTTGATTGATAATGGTTCTGAATTTATCAGTCAAAGTCAACAATTAGGGAAGTTCGCATCTATCACCCCTGATATTTTTGTAAAGGATATTGGTTATCACAGATTTGACCCAAATTACTCTAATGTTGGAGAGGTTGTTGATTTAGCCGCTGATTTAGATAGAAGCTTATTTGTTGACTATAATGATTTGAAAATCCTATGCGAGCACTGGCTTGAAGACTCTGACAATGACAAGTGGGATATTTATTCCGATGGTAAGGTTGATTTTAGAGATTTTGCTATTTTGGCCGGCCAGTGGAATCAACAATCGGTGGTTTACCATCCCAATATTTCCATTAATTGCGATTCTGTTATTTCAGGCCAATCCGGTATAAGTGTCGATGGAATTTCATCAAAGACACAACTTGCTAAAATTTATCTTGATGGAAAGCTGATTGAAGAGATAGATTACACCATAGAAGACGATTACGGAGACCCAATATACACCGGTACCGGATTTGAAAGTCAACAATACGGAAATGGAGCACATAAAATTAAGGTGGTTACTTTTGATTCTTATGGTTTGGTCACCGTTTCTCCGACAAAAACTGTAACATTTGATAACAGCATACACTATTACCATCAGCAGGACTCAATTAACAATGGAGTAAAGGTGTCAGGATTTTCTGAAGAAGAACACAGATTCCTTATTGAGGATTGGGATGAAAACCTGATTTATACATCTCCAACTTTAACAGGTAATATCAATTTTCATATCCCCCAATCTGTTTTTCCGGGTGAGGTTTATACAATTGCTACTGAAAAAAGGCATACAGAAGGAGGCGGTGGCGACTGGTGGGAACCTTTATGGCAAGAAGGTATTTCACAGGAACCCAATCTTGCTGAAAATTATGAGGTTGTTATTATTCTTGCAGAAGGCAGTCCTGCCTTTCAACCCTGGAAACATATCGCTGATTCAAGGAAAGAAGCTGTTTCTAAGATAATCGAATGGTGTCAGGACAGGGGAAAGAAATATGTTGTCCTGTATAAAAAAGAGGCCAGATGGAATAATGTTAACACTATCCTGTCTAAACCCAGTGTCCACGCCGTTTATCTCGTCGCACACGGAGGTTCTGGAAAAAGTGAGCCGGGTGGTCCAAGCTACGAAAATCCTTACTTTATTTTAGGAAAGGGGCGAAAAAAGCATTATGTTTTCGCCAGAGATATTTATGGAGTTCCGAGTTCTATTTCTTCTAAGAAAGTGCATTTTGTCCATGACTGGGGATTTTATGATTCCAAGCAGATTTATGCTGCTTATCTTAATGTTTGCAACACTGGAAGAAATTACAGGATGGCAAAAGAGTGGGTTGATTCAGATGACATCCCTATTCTTGGCCAGTTTGTCGTTACCTGGAACGGGGCTTGTCTGGATTTTAACCCGAACTGGCAGCAGTGGGATTTCAACATTATGGAAAAATGGCCAGATGGAGTGAATAGTTTTTATAATGCACATGAGTATGCTTTGAAAAAAAATGATAATGGAATTTTCATTTTTGGTCGGATGACTACTTTGGGCGAGAGTCGATATGCAAGATGGAATTGGTAATGAAAGGACAAATTATGAAAAAAATTATCCTAATAATTTGTTTGTTAATGTTGTTTTTGTGTTTAACCGGCTGTGGGAAGAAACCAAAGCTATCGAGAATTGAGAATCTCCCCGATGCGAATAATGTCAACGAAATGTCTATTTGGGATTGTGATGGGGTTAAAGGGACTTATGAAGTTACTCTAATCAATCCTAAAAAATGGGAAGTAACAACAACAAATCAGGAATATATTAAAGAGGCGCTAGAAGTTTTGAAAAGGCTTGACGCAAACAGCAGTAATATGTCTGGCACTGAAAACCTTTTATGCTTTGAAACTGATGAAAGGATATCGTGTATTGATATTCATTTTTATCCTATTTGGGGCACAGAATATGAAGATGACGGATCGCTAAAGAAAGTCCTGGATAAGGCCGGTTTGATGCCTAAGCTCTATGTTCCCGACCCAAATATGTGAGCAACTCTTATGAAAAATACAATCTTGACAATCTGTTTATTAAGTTCTGTTTGTTTTCTTGCAGGCTGTAAATCCAAGCCCAAATATATTTATCTTGATATGGAAAAGGAAAACATAGCAAAACTTAAACCATCCAAAGTAAATGAAATATGCATAATTTCTAACCACTTCCATGATAAAATGGTCTCATACACCTATGACTTTACTATCATGGATCCGAAAAAGATCGAAACAATTATCAAATGTATCAAAGATGCAAACCAGATAGATAATTATTACCAGCAAGTCCTGTGGCCAAGTTTGATAGATGACAAATGGGAATCAGACAAAAATATATCTGCTCTAAGACAAAACCGCAGACTTATTCATTTCAAAACAAAAAAAGTTATCTATGACGCAGCAATTACATGGAACGATGAAACGGTCTATGGATTTTGGTGGCAATCTGCTGAATTGCTGAAACATTTCAAAAAATGGAACCTGTTTGAAGACATTGAAAAAGCTGACCCGAATTTTCCACCTCCTGATTGGACAAAGAATCCACCTAAAGATCAGACGGCACCCGAATCTCAAGGAGATTACAACGCATGGTGGGATTAAGTTTTTGAATATACATCTAAACAACCTGGGAAAATATCACAAAATTTACGAAACTTCTTTTGACAAAAGTTTGAAAACTCCTTAATATACGTCTATGTTTTAGTATAAACAACCCAAGAACTATTTTTATTTGTCCCAAAAACAGTGAAATTGATCAAATTTTATTAGCCCACGGCACTGTCGTGGGTTTTAGCTCTTTAAAAACTAAAGTCGCCTGCCCTGCGAAGCTTTAGCTAAAAACTCTGTGTTCTCTGTGACCTCTGTGGCTAAAAAATCTCTGTGGCAAAAGGTTGTCTTTTATCAAAATTTCTTGACAACTTTGTCGATTTCAGGTAGTTTTAGTTGTTTGACAATTGTTTTAGAGAATAGAAAATATATTGGTTTGAGATTTGGAGATCATTTGTGGCTAAAGATTTACCGAAAAAATTGATCAACGCCGGCGCACATTTCGGACATGGCGCCAGTCGTTGGAATCCTAAAATGAAGCCGTTCATTTTCAGTAAACGCGGCAAAATTCATATTATAGACATCAAGCAGACCTTAAAAGGTATGCTCATCGCGAAGAAATTGATCTTAGACGTGGTCTCCTCCGGCAAGGACGCTATCTTTGTCGGCACCAAACGTCAAGCCCAGCGTGCGGTCGAATCCGCAGCAGAAAAATGCAAAATGCACTTCGTCTCACAGCGGTGGCTCGGCGGTATGCTGACAAACTTCCGCACAGTTCGCTCAAGACTCCAAAGGCTCGAACAGCTCGAAGCAATGTCTGAAGCCGGAACGCTCGAGTCGGAATCAAAGAAACAGGCTTCAAGACTCAAACGCGAAATGCGTAAGATTAAATCAAACCTCGGCGGTGTCCGTAAGATGTCACAAATGCCCGGCGTTCTCATCGCTGTTGACGCAAAAAAAGAATACATCGCTCTTCGCGAAGCCAAGAAACTCGGCATCCCGACAATCGCGATCATGGATACAGACTCAGACCCAGACACCGTTGATATTCCAATCCCAGCCAATGACGATTCTATCCGCGCTATTGACCTGATACTCAGCGAACTCGCTGACGCCGTATCAGTCGCCAAAACAATGGCTCCTCCGCAGGATAAAACAGCGAAACCGAGACGCGCAAGAGCATCACGCTCAGCCCTGGCTCGTGCCGAAAAGGGTGAGCCCGCCGCTGTTGCCGCCGAGGCACCTGCTCCTGCCGCTGAAAGTGCCCAAGGTACTGAGCCACAAGCACCAGCCGAGCCTGTCGAATCTCAAGCCGAACCTTCGACCACTGATTAAGATAACCAGCGCGGTTCCAATTACAAAAATAACAACCCTCGCTCCGGCGGGGGTTTTAAACCTCGCAAAACGGGGAAAGTTTAAAAAGAGAATTAAGCTTAAAAATTAACAGGAGACGAAAATGGCCGAGATATCAGCCGCAACAGTAATGAAATTAAGAAAAATGAGCGGACAGGGCATGATGGACTGCAAAAAGGCTCTGGGTGAAGCAAACGGCGACATGGATGCTGCTATGGAGATCCTGAGGAAAAAAGGTTTGGCTACAATGGAAAAAAGAGCCGGCCGTGACACAAGCGAAGGTTTGGTAATAACTAAGGCCTCAGACGACGGTAAAACAGTAGCCCTGGCTTGCCTCTGCTGCGAAACCGATTTTGTCGCTAAAAGCGATGACTTCATCGAAGCCGCAGATAAGCTCGGCGATTACTGCATGGCTTGCAGCGATGACAACTGCAGCGACGCACTGCTGAACACCGAGGTTGACGGCGTAGCTTTTAATACGGTCATCACAGATACCGTCAGCAAGACCGGCGAAAAGACCCAGATCGGCGACTATGCAAGATACACACTCGATGGTTCCGGCCTTATCAATGTTTACATCCACTTCAATAAGAAGGTTGGTACAATGGTGATGATCGAGACAAGCGACGACAGCATTGCTTCTAACGACGAGCTCAAGGCAGCCGCCAATGATATCGCGATGCACATCACAGCTACCAAGCCACTGGCACTTGACCGCGACGGCATCGACGCTGAGACAGTTGAGAAGGAAAAGGCTATCTTCGCTGAGCAGGTTCAGGGCAAGCCGGAAAATATCATCGAAAAGATTGTCGAAGGTAAAATGAGCAAATTCTACGCTGAAAACTGCCTTCTGGATCAGCCTTTCGTAAAAGACGATTCAAAAACCGTTTCACAGGTTCTCGCCGATGCTGCCAAAGCCGCAGGTGGAGACGCCAAGATCGTCAAGTTCGCACGCTTCGAGGTCGGTTAATCAAAACCAAGCAGAATGACTAAAAGACAGCTGATTTTTCAATTAATACTTAAAACACCAAATCCCGCGAATAATCGCGGGATTTTTTTGTGTTTTCAAACAAAACCAACCAACTTCTAATAAAATCCAAGCAATTTGTTAATGTATCTTTTGCATAATTAGAGCCTTATTAAGTTTTGATTTAAGGTGAAATTATGGCCAGAGAAAAAGTGTTGATCGTTGATGACGAAGAGGATGTGCTCGAGCTGGTGAACTACAACCTGCGTAAAAACGGCTACCAGACTTTCACCTCTGCTACGGGCGAAGATGCCCTTGAAAAAGCAAAGGCACACCAGCCCTCAATAATCCTTCTGGATCTGATGCTGCCGGGTATAGACGGCCTTGAGGTATGCAGGCTACTCAAGAACGACCCTGATACCGAGAATATCTCAATAATCATGCTGACCGCTAAAAGCGAAGAAACAGACATCGTCACAGGCCTTGAACTTGGCGCTGATGACTATATTACAAAACCGTTCAGCCCAAAGGTTCTGATCGCCCGGATACGAAGGGTAATAAATCGTGCCACCGGTAGATTCGTTGAAGAAGCTCCTATAGAGATACATGAACTGAGCATTGCACCATCTCGACATGAGGTTAAGGTGCAGGGCAAAAACGTTGACCTTACTTTTACGGAATTCAAAATTCTTAACACTCTCATCCGTCGCCCTGGGCTGGTATTTACAAGATACCAGATCGTTGACACCGTCCACGGAAATGACTACCTCGTTACAGATAGGGCAATAGATGTTCAGATGGTCTCACTTCGGCGCAAACTCGGTTCATGCGGCAAATACATTGAAACGGTTCGCGGCGTCGGTTATCGCTTCAGAGATTAAAACTCAGCGAGCAGTTTAATCTGTGTCGATACCTTCGGCTTTTTTCTCATCAAAGTAATCAAGCTCACTTATCGGCAGAATAACAGACGTCGCAATATTCATTAAATGAGCTGCAATTCTTTTGAAGTGCCTTGCGACAAGCGTATAGCAAACACCCTCATTAGTACTCAGGTCACTTTTAGCCAATTTGACAAGTATCGCGTCACATTCCTTTACAAGCTTGCTCTCGAGAAAATAAGTAGCCTTGGCTTTGCTGTCGTCTTCAAGGATAAATGCGTCCTTAGTGTCCTTAAAGAGCGTTAGTATATCTTCGTTAATATTATTGAAATACTCTTCAAAAGTTTTACGATCAATCGGCTTTTCGAGCAACTCGATAACCTCATAAAGGTTCTTAATATAATCGCCGAGCCTTTCTGCATCTTTGACTACACTCATCAGGCAAAGACATGAATTCGTATCGACCGTGGGCTGTAATGTTAAATGCTCGACAACCCTGCCGCGAATATGCCTTTCAAGTTTATTGATCTTTTTATCTATCGTATAAACATTGTCTTTCAGATCATCAGGACGCTCGTTTTCAAGCAGTCCGCGCGAAACTGCCGTGAATATATTTTCCGCATAATCCAGCATCTGCTTGAAATCATCGATGACCTGCGATAGAAAATCCTTGCCTTTCCAGAAATTTATCAGATTCTTAAACATACCGAATACTCCTATCTAAACAGCTTAGATACAAAAATCAAAATGGTTGGCAAAATGAAAAATACCGCAAGTACATAAAGAAAAGCGTAACGCCTTTTCCTCGAGGCGATAATACCCAGTGTATGGGCCAGCCTTATGGGTATCCTTCTAAATACTGGTATTGGATATATACAGACAACACCTGTTACATTAAAAAGAAAATGCACAAATGCAATTATGATAGCAGACATATTACCCGTTGCGAAGGAAGCGAGAATAGCAGTAGTCGTCGTGCCGATATTTGCTCCCATCGTTATCGGAAAGACAGATTCGACTGTCAGTATCCCAGCAGCTACCATCGGAATAAGCAAAGAAGT
Source organism: Sedimentisphaerales bacterium (assembly GCA_028282745.1). Classification (GTDB taxonomy): domain Bacteria; phylum Planctomycetota; class Phycisphaerae; order Sedimentisphaerales; family Anaerobacaceae; genus JANQHJ01. The sequence goes on from JANQHJ010000024.1 coordinate 8,608, forward strand.
TGTGATCGAACTGCTCTGAACCATAATAGTAAAGGCCAAACCTGCCAACAAAGCCAGATGGCCGTGCCTTCTTATAACATTATTCAAAACGATCTCAGCCCTGCTTACAACCAGAGATTTCATCACCTTAACTATAAAATACAGTGCCAAAAAAAGCAGAATAACTGAAAGGACAAGCATAAAGATATATGCGGCACTTTTAGAATTGAGTATATCTGCTGAATTAGATTTTATGAAGCTTATTGCTGGCTTGGTGATAGTTTTGATCGGACTGGTAAATTTAAAACCGCCTGCATTCTGAAAAGCATTAGCGAGAAACCTGGCACTTTTCTCAAGAAAACCTGTCGCCAGCTCAAGCGGAAACATAATCGCAACGCAGATAAGATTGAAAAAATCATGTACGGTTGCTGCACCAATTGCTCTTCTGAATTCCCTGCGTCTGCCTACATGTCCGAGCGATACCAACGTATTGGTAACAGTCGTGCCGATATTAGCTCCCATTATAATAGGTACAGCATTGCCAACATTCAATCCGCCTGAGCCCGAGCCGACAATACCGACAACTATAGAGGTCGTCGTCGATGAGCTCTGAACAACACTCGTTGCGAGAATACCGATCAAAAGACCAACGAAAGGATTCGAGGTAGTTCGTAAGAGATTCTCGGCAAAATCCTTGCCAAAACCTTTGAATGCCGCTCCCATCAGTCCGATGCTGAGCAAAAATATATAAAGTAAAAATGCGGCAAGAAAAATTTTAAAGATAGTTTCAGCACGTTTTTTCATATATTATCCCCTGCGGCACCGTCTGACTTTTGCCTATCTTGCCGTCTATTTCCTTCAATTTACCCATACTATACGCTTCGCACGTATTGTTAGTATTTTATTAGTAAAACTTTAAGTTTTTGTTAAGACTGTGTCAAGGGCCACACCAAAATTTCCCTCCTAACACTGCCCTAACACAGTTTTAACTTGATTTTTACGCAAATAAACTGGAGAATTCTTAAGCTTCCGGTAATCGTTCGGCCATACGGAATCCGGAACGCTTATTTGGGTAGGACAGAACTATATGATGACTTTAACACTAATAAGAAAAGGAAATGTTCTTGCCGAAGAGTATGGGAGAATTTGCTGCGACGGTTCAAAGGTAAGTTTTCATGGTTTGACATGCGTTTTTGTAAAGCACCTCAAAAGAGGCATTAAAACCAATGACCAGAAAGTGGTAAAGCCCGAGCATGGAATGGATTTTATTAAAACTCTTAAATCAAAATTCTCCGGCGAAGGCCTGACTTTTACCGAGCAGAATACAGAAGAGAAATAGTTTTTTACCAAAACCAGTGGGGCATTAAATCCCACGACTTCTGTTAGCATCAAATACTTCATACCGTTTAAAACCGGCGTTTTTAGCTTAAAACGTGGTAGTTTTATCTATATCGTATCCAATCCTGTTATTATTGTCGCTTAACTTATTGAGATTGAATGTATTTATGGTATATTCAAAGTGCATTGCTAACATAATGCTAATGTAATAATAACATTGTACTAATATTATGAAAATAAAATATTCTTATGCCAAAAGAGAATATTCTAATTGTGGACGATGAAGAAGATGTTCTTGAGTTAGTCAGATTCAACCTCGACAAGAACGGATACAAGACCATCACTTCAATAAGCGGAGAAGATGCCTTAGCAAAAGCAAGATCCAAACTGCCTGACCTGGTAATTCTGGATCTCATGCTACCGGGCATTGACGGTCTGGAGGTCTGCAAAAAACTAAAGAACGATACCGCCACAGAAAACATCCCCATCATAATGCTGACTGCTAAAGGTGAAGAGACCGATATCGTAACCGGCCTGGAGCTTGGAGCTGATGATTATATTGCAAAGCCTTTTAGTCCGAAGGTTCTCATTGCTCGTGTCCGCCGCATCCTACACAGAACTATAGCTCGCGATTTAGAAAAGGCACCATTAAAAATCCATGAGATCACAATCGATCCTGCCCGCCGTCAGGTACTAATAAAAGGTAAGTCCGTCGATCTGACCTTTACCGAATTCAATATTCTTTACGCCTTAGCCAAAAGACCCGGCATGGTCTTTACACGATACCAGATAATCGATTCAATACACAGCGACGACTATCTTGTAACCGACAGGGCAGTGGATGTTCAGATCGTAGGGCTAAGAAAGAAGCTCGGCTCCTGTGGCAAATATGTTGAAACGGTCCGCGGTGTCGGATATCGCTTCAAGGATTAATTAACAGTATATGACAAAAAGAAGACAAATGCGGGTTTTACTATTAGAAAAGTTCTTTTTATTCATTAAGTTAGAGACTCTAAATGTTCAATAAACGATTGCTCTGGCAACTATATGCGTGTTTTTTGTTGATCATTGCAATTTCGGTAGCCGGCTTAGCTTGGTACGGATCGCAGTCGCTAAGAACATTCTATTACAAACAAATCTTCGAGGATCTTAAATCACGAGCATATCTCATCGAGAACCAGATCTCAGATTATCTGTCAGGCCCTCAATTTGTGGAACTTGATGATTTATGCAAACAAATAGGCTCCGCCAGCTCTACACGCGTTACTGTAATACTTCCTAACGGTGAGGTTGTAGCTGATTCCGACAAAAAACTGCCGATTAAAAATCACGCCGATAGGCCCGAATTCCAAAATGCAGTAAAGAATGGTTTCGGGGAGGATACACGCCTTAGCAATACCCTCGGAAAAAGAATGAAATACCTGGCCATCCCGATAAAAAAGGATGATGAGGTCTTAGCGGTGATCCGAACATCCATGCCTGTAACAGCTATCGATGACGCACTCGGCAGAATCTATCGCCGGCTTTTTTGGGCAGGTGTTGTCATAGCAATATGCGCCGCTGTCATAAGTTTGGCTATATCCAAAAAAATAACTCGTCCTGTCGAGCAAATGACAAAAGTTGCAAAACGTTTTGCCTCCGGTGAGCTTGACCTTCGTTTATCCATACCGGCTACAGCTGAACTTTCTGAGCTTGCCAGGTCACTCAATGAAATGGCCAGACAGCTAAGTGCAAGGATCGAAACTATCACAAAAGAACGAAGCCAGATACAAGCAATCTTCTCCAGTATGATAGAGGGTGTACTTGCAGTGGATTCTCTCGGGCACATCGTCAGTATTAACAAAGCCGCGGCTGAATTGTTAGGTCTTGATCCTGATAGTTACACAGGCTTAAGCGTAGAAGGTGTGATTCGCAACCTGAAATTACAACAGTACATAAAAAATACTCTCGAAAACACAGACTCTGACGAATCAGACGGGTTCGTATTTAATTACGGCGGACGTTTTCTCCAGCTCTACGGTTCAGGACTGACCGACAGCAAAGGCAACCGCTCCGGCGCCGTGCTCGTTCTTCACGATATTACTCGTACCCGACAGCTTGAGCAAATTAGGCGAGATTTCGTAGCCAACGTTTCTCACGAGCTGAAAACGCCAGTGACATCAATAAAAGGATTCGTGGAGACGCTGCTTGAAGGAACGGTCAATGACTCGGAACAGGTTAAAAGGTTCCTGGAAATTATTGCCCGGCATTCCGACAGGCTAAACGCAATCATTGAGGATCTGCTGAGTCTTTCAAGATTGGAAGAGGATAGTGAAAAAAGAAGGCTGTCTTTTGAAACTACAAACATTAGACCAACTCTTGTTTCAGCTATCGAGCTGTCGAAAGTTAAAGCTGACCAAAAGAATATTGCTGTAGAGTTGGAGTGCAAAGAAGAAGTAACAGCGAAAATGAATGCTCCGCTTATCGAACAAGCTGTTCTTAACTTTATTGACAACGCTATAAAGTATAGCCAGGACAACAGCGAAATACTCATACAGGCCCAGACAACCGACGATGAAGTCCTTATTAAAGTATCCGACCAGGGCAGTGGAATTGCAAAAGACCACCTTGGCAGGATCTTCGAACGGTTCTATGTTGTTGATAAGGGCCGAAGTCGAAAACTCGGTGGTACCGGCCTTGGGCTCTCTATCGTAAAGCACATAGCACAAGTCCACGGCGGCTATGTCGAGGTCCAGAGCACCATCAATGTAGGCAGCACCTTCACAATCCATCTGCCAAAAAGTTAAATTCACCATATATCTCTTATCTGATACTAAACCCTTATTTTTAGGGCTGTTAGGCGTGTTTTTGTTAAAAACCCAAACGTGATATTAATAAATTAATAACACTGATCTAACACAAACCTAATACTGCCTTAGTAAGTTACTCACAATTTTAGCAGGTTAAGTCGCTATTCAGGATCGGCCTTAGGCGACATCACATGATATTTTTTTGGAGGTACCGATATAGAGCAAAATTTGGGTGTTCTATCGCAGTTAATGGCCAAATAAAGGCGGAAGAGCAAAAAGCAAATTAAAGGAAGGTACACAATTAAAAGGTATATAAAATGAAGGAACACGAAATGGAGGCACGCACAATGAAAAGAGGGCTGATTGTATTAACAATAGTCCTGCTTATCGGTTCGCTATGTCCGGCTAACGCCGACAAAACGGATGACATGGCACAACTGAAGCAACAATTGCTCAAACAGCAGAAGATGATCGAAGAGCAAAATCAGCTTATCATGAAGATGATGTCACGTATCGATCAACTCGAATCACAGCAGCAGAAAACAACTCAGGTCATCGATGAAAAAGTCACCAAGGCTGTTGACGCAAAAAAAATAGAGGCTATGCCCAAAGGTTTCGACTGGGTAAAAAATCTCAAGATCAGCGGTGACTTAAGGTATCGCCACGAGAGTATCGACGCCGAGCAAAGTAACCACCACTGGAAAGATGGAAGGAATAGAAACCGCATCCGTGCCCGTCTTATGGTCAAAGCTATGATCAACGGCGACTGGGACGTCGTTCTTCGCCTGGCCACAGGCTCCTCAGATCCTGTCAGTACCAACCAGACACTCGACGAAGGTTTCTCAACCAAGGATTTCAGACTTGACCTGGCATACTTCCACTGGCACCCGCAGGCGTGGCCGAATCTGGACGTCTTCGGCGGAAAGATGAAGTTCCCATTCTATAAGGTCGGAAAGAATGAGCTTATCTGGGACGGCGATCTTACTCCTGAAGGTGTTGCCGCTAATTACGTTTTCGATCTTAAAAACAATAACACCTTGCACCTCAACGGCGGTGCTTTCTGGGCCGAGGAAAGCAGTAGTAGTGCAGATCAGTCGCTTTGGGGAATTCAGGGTTATCTCAAGCACCTGTTCGAGGACAAAAGCTACCTGCTCGGCGGTGCAAGTTTCTACAGTTACGGCAACGTTCGCAGCGGTACTACTATATATGATTCTCAGAATGGTTTCGGCAACACCACTTACGAAATCACTTCAGACGATCCTAACACTCTTTGCTGTGATGAGACAAAACTTGGCTACGTAAGCGATTACGACCTGCTCGAGCTTTTCGCCGAGTACGGCTCGAAGATCAATGGTATGCCATATAAAATCTTCGGTAACTACGTCAAGAATACTATCGCAGCTACCGACGAAGATACTGCATGGCTCATTGGTGCTGCACTAAACAAGGCCAAGGATCCAGGCTCATGGCAGGCCAGATATAACTATCGTGAAGTCAACGCCGACGCAGTTCTCGGCGTATTTAGCGATTCTGATTTCATCGGTGGTGGTACCGGCGGCAAAGGCCATGAATTTGGTTTCGATTACCAGTTAACTAAAAGACTCAGAGCCGGCCTGACTTATTTCCTCAATGAAAGAGGCGACGATAATGACTATAGAAGGCTCCAGGCTGACCTGATCTTTAAATTCTAAATTGAAGGACTCGACTACTAACATAATACTAACACTATTCTAACGGCATTTTAACATTAACTGCGTATTATTTAGCAGATTTAAGGAGAACAGAAATGAAACGGATGATATTTATTAGCGGCCTGGTAGTATTAACTCTGGCCTGCGCAGCCCAATTGATAGGCGCCGACAAGGTTAGCCTGCAAATCGAAGGTTCGACTACGGTAGGTCCCATAGCTGACGCTTTCGCAGAGGCCTTCGAAAACAAGTACCCTGACCTTGACGTCACAGTCAAGAAAACAGGCAGTGGCCATGGCGCTGCGGCTATGGTGGACGGCCGTTGTGATATTGCTACGATGAGTCGTTTTATGAAGGAAAAAGAGTTCAAGAAAGCCGTCGAAAACGGCGTAATGCCTGTAGCTCACGTTGTAGCTATGGACGGCGTTTGTGTTGTCGTACATCCTTCAAATCCCGTCAAAGAACTAACCAGCGCACAAGTCAGGGCCATGTACAAAGGCGAGATCACCAACTGGAAAGAAGTTGGCGGTCTGGATATGCCTATCGTGGCCATCAGTCGTGACACCGAATCAGGCACTTACGAAACCTTTAACAAGTTCGTCATGAAGAAAGAAAAAATGCACGGCAAGGTTGAATACGTCAATTCGAACCCACAGGCTTTCGCAAGGGTTAAAGCTACAATCGGTGCTATCGGTTATGTCGGCTATGGATTTCTTAATCCGAGCATCAAGGCTGTGAAGATCGACGGTGTTATGCCGACAAAAGACAATATCCTCAGCGGTAAATACCTGGTTTCGCGTCCGTTATTTATGTTCACAAACGGCTATCCGCAGCTCGGTTCAATGACACATAAGTTCTGCACCTTCTACCTGACAGAGACAGGCCAGGAGATCGTTGAAGCCAAGGGTTTCGTTCCGCTGACCAATTACTAATCGTTATTGCGAGCCTTAAAAGGCTATGAATAATAGAGTTAAAAATGTTACGCTGCCAGCGGCTGACGTAAAGCGTCAGTCGCTGGTTCTTACTCCAGCCGAAAACCTCAAGGGTTTTCTCGGTTATCATCTGGGACGCTTTCTGCTATTTCTTATTACCTGCACTTCTGTACTGGCTGTCCTTTTAATATTCATATTTGTTATAAAAGAAGCGCTGCCGTTCTTATCTCAATACAGCATAACCGATTTCATCTTTAAGAATGCCTGGTACCCACAGGCAGAGCCGGGAGTCTTTAACGGACTGGCCCTTATCGTCGGTTCCTTATATGTTACAGCTATCGCCCTCATATTTGCAGTGCCGATCGGCGTTATTGCAGCTGTATTTTTAAGCGATATCGTAAACATCAGGATAAGAAATATAGTCAAACCCATCATCGAACTCTTAGCTGCTATACCGTCAGTAGCTTACGGCTTTTTTGCTGTATTGGTTCTGGCACCATGGCTGCAGAGTAAAATGGGATTGACTACCGGCACTAACGCCTTTAATGCAGGACTAATACTTGGTGTTATGGCTCTGCCCACTATTATTAGTGTTTCGGAAGATTCGATCTCGGCAATAGGTCGAGAGATGCGAGAAGCCTCATACGGCCTTGGCGCGACTCGTGTTGAGACCATTTTTAAAGTCGTTGTCCCGGCTGCCTATAGCGGTATCATGGCTGCGGTTGTCCTGGGAATGATGAGGGCAATCGGTGAAACAATGGTAGTATGGATGGCTTCCGGTAACGCAGCACAGATCCCGGGCCCGTGGTGGGACATAACACAGTCGGTTAGGACTATCACTGCAACTGTCGCCGGTGAAATGGGCGAGGCGGTACACGGCTCGATTCATTATCATTCACTGTTCGGGATGGGCGTGTTGCTGCTTATCTTTACGTTCTTTCTGAATATCCTTAGTGAATTTTTCTTATCAAGAGAGAAAAAGAAACTCGGCAAATAAATTATGAAGCTTAGACTGCATAGACAATTTTTAGATAAGTCTTTTACCGTGATAGCGGCTATCTCGGTAATACTCATCACTATTACACTCGTCATAGTGCTTGGGCCCATGCTCTATCGCGGCAGCAAAGCTGTATTTTTCCACGGCACTGTCGAATTTCGAAAGATGCAGCTGAACCTGTTCGATCGCGGCGATAAAGAAGAGATCGACAAGGAAACCACAAAAGCAGCTGAATTTAGAGAAAAGATTTATTCAACTATCGAACAATTCAAAGAAGGTATCGATGCTGACACTTTATCTGACAAAGCTAAAGCCATTTACAAGGCTTACGGTAACGAACTTCGCCTTAATAACATTACCGGCGAACAGTTCAGCAGCCAGAGAAAACTCGCAAGAGAAATACGTAATAAATTACAGGATACCTTTAAGAGTAATGACAGGGACCTGATAAACAGCAATATCGAGTTTGTACTTCAATACAGACACGATGAGCGTTTTGCTAATACTTCAGCAGCGGAATTCTTTACGCTGGCTGAAAACTTCAAAAAAAATATCTCATCGATTGATCTGGAAAAAAGAGAAAAATATTCTCAACTGCTAAAAGATACCGAAGAACAAATTGATAAACTGCTCGGCCCAAGACCAGGCCAGGCGCTGCCGCCGCTGCCGATGCACCAATACGGTATGACCCGTCTTGACATGTCAAAACGAGTGCTGAATCGAGTGCTTTGGATAGATAACTGGGTTCAGGTAGATCCCGGCAAACCGCTGGTCAATCAGCCTATCTCAAGGGCGAGTGAATTTGCCGGAACCGAAATGGAGCCTCTTTTCGACTATATAGAATCAAATCTCGATAAGATAATGAGGCCTAAATTTACTTTTTACTGGCAGTATTTCATCGACGACAGCACACACGGACATTACTTCGGCGGCGTAGGGCCGGAAATTCTCGGTACACTTTTATTAACGATCTTATCAATGCTGATAGTTTTCCCATTGGGGATAATTGCCGCGGCGTTTTTAGTTGAATGCTCGACGGACAACATTATCATCAGAATTATTCGTATGTGTATCAATACACTGGCGGGTGTTCCCAGCATTGTTTTTGGATTGTTTGGTTTAGCATTTTTTGTTCTTGTATTTGTTCCTCTTCTTGGCGGCCCGTCAATGGGATGTATTTTAGCAGCTTCTTTGACCTTGGCAGTATTGACTTTGCCGGTAATGATCCGGGCCAGCGAAGAAGCCATACGTTCAGTCCCACAAACTTATAAAGAAGCATCTTTGGGATTAGGGGCAAGTCGATTTACTACCTTTATTAAAGTTACATTTCCTGCAGCTTTGCCGGGCATTCTTACCGGCGTAATATTAAGTCTTAGTCGAGTAGCCGGAGAAACGGCCCCGATATTATTTACCGGCGCCGTGGCATTGGGCCCCTTGCCAAAATCAATATATCACCCAACAAGAACTTTATCTTACGCTTGTTATGACATCGCCGTCTGTGACAGGCTCGCTATGCAGGTCCCGCACAAACAATACGGAATGGTGATGACACTCGTTTTACTTATACTTGTATTGAACGCCGTAGCTATCTTTTTGAGGTCACGGGCATTTAAAAAATTGAAGGGCCAATAAGGATAGATATGGTATAAAGGTATAATATATGAAAGATCAGGATAAAGACATGCCAACAGAACTCGTAAGAAACAACACGAATAATACGAACATTAAATCGGTTGTTGATCTCGGCGCAGAGCGTAAAAAAAGAAAACCCATCGACCCTTCGACCTGCCAGTGCAGCGTTATAGAGTCCAGAAACTTTTCTTTCTATTACGGCTCAAAAGCTGGGGTAGAAGATATTTCAATGAAGATCTATCCCTGCTCGGTCACCGCGATAATCGGCCCCAGCGGCTGTGGTAAAAGTACGTTCCTTAGGAGTATCAACCGCATAAATGATCTTATCCCGAACACACATACCAAAGGTAAGCTGCTTGTCAACGGTCATAACGTTTACGATAAAAGAACCAACTGTGTTAATCTTCGTCAGCAAGTCGGTATGGTCTTTCAAAAACCAAACCCGTTCCCAAAGAGCATCTTTGACAACATCGCGTACGGCCCAAGACTGCAGGGAATAAAAAACCGCTCCAAGCTGCAACAGATAGTAGAGGAAAGTCTAAAAGCCGGCGCCCTTTGGGATGAAGTAAAAGATGATTTGAAAAAGAGCGCACTGGCCCTGTCCGGCGGGCAGCAGCAGAGGCTTTGCATAGCCCGCGCGCTTGCAACCAAACCAAATATTCTGCTCATGGACGAGCCTTGCTCGGCGCTCGATCCTATCGCTACCGGAAAGATAGAAGACCTGATAGACAAACTGCAAAGCGAATATACAATTGTTATAGTTACCCATAACATGCAGCAGGCCGCAAGGGTGAGTGAAAGAACTGCTTTCTTCTGTCTTGGAAAACTGATAGAATACGATCTGACAACAAAGATTTTCCGCAACCCAAGCCAGAAGCAAACAGAAGATTATGTTACAGGTAGATTCGGATAGGAGTGGATGGATGTCACAGCATTTACAAAGGGAAGTTGAAAATCTGAAGAAGAAACTGCTCTCTCTCGGAGCAAAGGTCGAGCGCGCAGTTCGAGACGCGACCCTATCCATAGAGCAAAGAGACAGCGACCTGGCTGTCAAGGTCATCGAAGATGATCTTTCCATTGATCAGATGGAAGTCGAAGTTGAAGAGGATTGCCTGAAAATACTCGCCCTGCACCAGCCGGTAGCTATCGACCTGAGATTTATAGTAGCCGTCCTTAAGATCAATAACGATCTCGAACGCATCGGCGATCTGGCGGTTAACATTGCCGAAAGAGCTACCTTCCTGGCATCAAGGGCCCCGGTTAATATTTCGTTCGACTTTGTGGAAATGGCTGGAAAAGCCCAGTTAATGCTAAAGAAAAGCCTCGATGCCCTCGTAAATATCAGTACAGAAACGGCCATAAATGTCCGGGCAAGCGACGATGAGATCGACGCCATGAACCGTGATATGTACCTGATAGTACAAAAGGCCATGAGCGAAAAAACGGATCAGACCCAGGAACTTATGCACCTGCTATCAGTATCAAGACATATTGAGCGTATGGCCGACCACGCGTGCAATATCGCAGAAGATGTTATCTACATGATAGAAGGCCGGATTGTCCGCCATAAAATTGAGCATTACGACTGATAGCTAACTTAACTTTGCCTTGACCCTTGCGAAAAAGCTCATTTGGGCGTATAAAATCTTCATTATGGCAGATGATATAGCTCAACAAATTGAAGATTTACGAAGTCAAATTCGCCGGCATGATCATTTATATTACGTGCTCTCTCAGCCTGAAATTTCTGACCAGGAATATGACCGTCTTTTCGAACAGCTAAAACAACTCGAACAGCAGCACCCGCTATTGATTACCCCCGACTCGCCAACCCAGAGAGTTTCCGGCCAGCCGCTTGAAGGCTTTGAAAAGATAGCACATACTATCCCAATGCTCAGCATTAACAATACCTACAACGCTAATGAACTCAGGGACTTCAATGGACGTGTTGCAAAAAGCCTGGAAACAAATGATTATGAATATGTTGTTGAATCTAAAATTGACGGCCTGGCAATCAGCCTTAGATATGAAAACGGCATTCTCAAAACCGCTGCTACCCGCGGCGACGGTAATACCGGCGATGATGTTACCGCAAACGTCAAGACCATAAAAGCAATCCCGCTCGCGCTTCTCGATAACATTGTGATACCGGGTATCCTCGAAATACGAGGTGAGGTATTCATGCCGAACGAATCCTTCGCTCAGCTCAATAAGTTAAAAGAAGAAAACGAAGAACAGCCTTTCGCCAATCCCAGAAACGCAGCTGCCGGCTCATTGAAACTGCTCGACGCCCGCATAACAGCCCGGCGAAACCTATCCTTTTTAGCATATGCGACCGGCGAGCTTTCCGAACCTCTGGAAAGTGATCACTATCAAACTCTTGAGCAGTTCAAACAGCTTGGTCTTCCTGTAAATCCTTATATTAAACGGGCGAAAGCTATTGATGACGTAATAAAAATTTGCATGGACTGGCAAAATGCCAGGCCGAAACTTGATTACCAGATAGACGGCATGGTCATAAAAGTAAACCGCTTCGACCAGCGTGATATTCTCGGCGCGACAGGCCGGGCGCCGAAGTGGTGTATCGCCTATAAGTTCCCCGCCGAACAGGCCGAGACTATAGTAGAATCAATCACCGTCCAGGTTGGTAAAAGCGGTATCTTAACACCGGTAGCTAACCTAAAAGCCGTTCAGCTCTCCGGCACAACCGTCCAAAGAGCAAGCCTGCATAATTTCGACCAACTCCGCCGACTCGATGTCAGGCAAGGCGATACGGTAGTAATCGAAAAAGCCGGCGAAATTATCCCGCAAGTCGTTGAAGTAAAAAAAGAATTAAGACCTGCCCGCACAGAAGAATTCGCTATACCAACCACATGCCCAAATTGTGACAGCCAGGTACGAAAAGATGACAACGGTGTTTATATCAGATGCACAAATCCAGGCTGTTCTGCGCAACTAAAAGAACGCCTGAAATACTTCGCCGGCCGCGACCAGATGGACATCGAAAATCTCGGCAGCAGTTTGATAGAGCAATTAGTGGCCACTCAACTGGTAAAAAACTTCGCCGATCTTTACAAATTATCTACCGACCAACTGGTGTCGCTCGAACGCATGGCCGAGAAAAGCGCAAGCAATGTAATAACCGCAATCGAAAAAAGCAAAACCCAGCCGCTCTGGCGATTCATTGCCGCCTTGGGAATTCCCCTGATAGGCTCACAATCGGCCCAGATACTCGCCGACCACTTCGGCTCACTGGAAAAACTATTAGCTGCCGACATAGAAACGCTCGAAGCTATAGACCAGATAGGCCCGATTATGGCCCAGAGCATTTGCAAATATTTCAATAATGACAAAAATAAACAATTGATAGAGCAATTGCTCAACTCAGGTCTTGAGCCCAAGTGCGAACAAAAAACTTCAACTGGAAAGCTAACCGGCAGGATTTTCGTATTGACCGGCACGCTTCAAAATTATAAACGAAGCGAAATTGAAAAGATGATAAAAGATGAAGACGGAAAAATCTCTTCCAGTGTCAGCAAAAAAACCGATTATCTTTTAGCCGGCGAAAACCCCGGCAGCAAACTCGATAAAGCCAACAAACTCGGCGTCAAAGTCATCGATGAGAAGGAGTTTTTGAATATAATCGAAGAATAAAAGTACCAAATACCTTTTTGGGAAATCCGTGAAAATCTTTTAGAACGAACTTTAAGATTAATCAAAGAGGATCTCTGAAAAACTAAGGTATCGAACGTTTGAGATTGCCGCGGCCTTAACGGCAAGGCCTCGCAATGACATAAAAACGCATATCTTGTCATTGCGAGAAGCGAAGCGCCGAAGCAATCTTTAAGTTTTTCAAAGGCCTTAAAGAGCAAAAGTAAGGCCATTCCCTCCCTTTTTTCGAGTTTTTCTTGACATTAACGGACTTGGGAGAGTACTATATCAATCGACAATTGAATACTGTAAAGTACTGAATTTTTAGCGTTTTCGTTGAAACTACGAAATTTCAAAATGGAAGAACGCGTAAAGATTGGTGCTCGTTTGCCGTTTGGGCAAATGGGCGCCGCTTGCGTGTCTTCCAGTGGCTTTCGTAGGCCTCAACGAAACACGATACAGCGGCGTCCTTTTTTATTGCGCCACGGAAAGGAGGAAGGATGAAAATAGTTTTGAATTCTTAGTGTTGAGTTTTGAGTTCGTAATTTGAAAACAATTTTTTGAAGAGGAGAACAAAAATGAGAGTAGCAAAATTACAAAAACACATTCTTAATATAACGATTCTTTTACTATTAGTTTCATGCAATACCTCGGCGTCTTTATCAAATGGCTTGGTAGCTCACTATAAACTTGATGGAACTTCAGGAATAGTTGTTGATGAAACAGGAAACTATAGTGGTACAAATAATGGTGCTCTGAGAGGCGAAACAGGCAAACTCGACAAGGCTTTTGATTTTGATGGAGTGGATGATTACGTTGATACCGGTTATGGTAATGGAGTAATTTTCAATGAAATAACAATCTCTGCGTGGGTTTACACAGAAGATACTGATGATGCATCTGGTATCGTTTGTTCAAGGAAATATAGTAACGAAAATGATAGTAATTATGGAGCATTGAATATAGGTCATGGTAATCAAATTCCTGATTTTACCATCAAGGATATTGGATCCGCTCAGAGTTCTGATGGGATGATAATAAAATATCAATGGGTTATGTTAACCGGGACATATGATGGATCAACCTTAAAGATTTATATTAATGGCCAACTAAAAGGGACAGGGGCAGGAACAGGTTCTTGGATTCCTACGGCAAATTTTGAAATAGGCCGAGATAATATGAGACTATATGAAACTGGACGTTGGTATGATGGTAAAATCGATGATGTTAGAATTTGGGATAGGGCATTGTCCACTTCTGAGATAGTAGAACTATACAATATCCCAGAACCAGCAACGGTTTTGTTGCTTGGTTTGGGTGGAATTGCTTTGCGTAAACGCAAGAAGCTGATGAGTAAATAAGTAGATGTATTAATGAGAAAAAAGGGCTGTGGGTTTATATCCGCGGCCCTTTTTTCTTTGACCCCGCAAAGCTTAGCAACTAACATTTGAGTTTATAAAGCAAATGCTTTGCCGTGAACCCGTTTACTTGTTTACTCATCAACTTATTATGAACTGCGAAGACAAACAATATATGAAGATGGCCCTGAAGCTTGCTAAGCGTGGTCTTGGCTCGGTCGAGCCCAATCCCACTGTCGGCTGTGTGATAGTCAAAAACAATACAATCATCGGCAAAGGCTATCACAAAAAATTCGGCGGCCCACACGCAGAGATAAACGCTCTGGCCGATTGTAAGGCTAACAAAAAATCGCCTAAAGGCGCAACTATGTACGCCACACTCGAGCCTTGCTGCCACAAAGGCAAGACCGGCCCATGTACAGATGCGATAATAAAAGCCGGGCTTAAAAAAGTAATCATAGCTGCCGGCGATCCTTCTAAACATGCTAACGGAAAAGGCGTAAGAAAACTTCGCAAAGCTGGTATCGAAACAGAGGTAGGCTTATGCCAAAAACAAGCTCAGCTTCTAAACCCAGCCTTTGAAAAATTTGCCCGGACTGGTAAATGCTGGGTCACTTTAAAATGGGCACAAAGCAAAGATGGCAAACTCGCTTATAAAAGCAAAAAGCAGCAATGGATATCATGCCAAAAGAGCAGAAAAGATGTTCACAAACTAAGACGACAGGCCCAGGCGATACTCGTTGGTATTAATACTGTTCTCGCAGACGATCCTTTACTGACTCCAAGACCTGCCAGAGGTAAAACTCTTACAAGAATTGTCCTGGACAACCGCCTGAGAATTCCCCTGGATTGCCGACTGCTACAAACCACTGATGAACAGCCGGTAATCATTTTCACCACCAAAGCCGCTCTTCTCAAAAAACCTCGCAAAAAAGAAAAGATAACCGCTGCCGGCGCTAAAATTTTGACTTATCCAGCCAAGCAAAAGAGCAGATTGAAATTTGTTGTCAGCAGACTAAGTAAATTGGGTATCGCCCACTTGCTCGTTGAAGGCGGAGCGAAAGTGCTGGCTTCATTTATAGAAGAAAATCTCGCAGACGAATTTTGTGTTTACATAGCCCCGAAAAGTCTCGGCCAAAACGGTTCCAGCGATATATTTAAGGCCTTTGATATCGAATCGGATACCAGCCTTTTTTATAAAGAGACAAAACGCTTCGGTACTGATATTCGAGTAAGAGCTTTTACAAAGCCTGTATAAACTTACCATGCCTTGTTCGCTTTTTGCCCGACTCTTTGTTTCCAGGTCTTTCTTCCTCTTTCAAACACTACCTGTTTGCGGTGAATATTCTTGATCTTTACATTGTCTATCTCATCACCAACATAATGTATCTTACCGTTGATAATACAGGATGGTTTATCCTTACAATACAAAATCCCTTTAACCACATTAGCTGGAGCTTTTTTGATTTTTTTGCCCGCCTGCTCTTTTAGCCTTTGTGCGTATTTATCCAACCCTGTGGTCGAAGCATACTTTTGATTTTTCTTCAACAATGCCATTTCCGATTTATACCGGCTTATGCAGTAGCTTTTTCTCTCAGCGATATTCGCCTGAGCCTCGGCATACCTTCTCGCTGCCTGAGCCGCTGTTATGCGCTGCCTGCTCCACCTCCATCTGCCCTGGATCTTTTTGGGATACACCTGTCCGCCACCGTCATAAATATCGATTATCTCTTCTATCGCTAAAGCCTGAGTCAATAATGCAGCTCCTTCTGTCTCATCGGCTGTCGCCAGCAGTTTCAATTCCTCATCCATTTTCAACCCTAATTCGAGAAGCTGGGCATCATAGTAATTCCCGATATCTTGTTTGCGACGGGTGACACTTTGTTCGATCTGCCCTGGACTGTCCGCGGTGATTATTTGTGTAAAGAAGACAACACTTACCAATATTACTAACGATAATTTTTTTAAGCTGTTTTTTCTCATCCTCGTACTCCTAAATACGCAGTATTATCCGATATGATTTCTTGTTGTCCTCCTGACATCCACTAAGAATAACTCTACCGCGCAGGTCGTGTTATTTCAAGCTTTATTTCCAGTAAATGCTGCTTATCAGGCCGGAAAGCCTAATATTTATCAATTATCAAAGTAATAAAGCTAAAACCATTCATGTTTTTAACCGACTTTATGGTATAATGGTTTTGTATATATTCTTCTTTCAATTATGGTCATGGGTAAGATTATGAAACAGAAGTTTATCTCCTCTTTGTTAGTATTGACGATAATTGCTTTAGCTCCGCTTTGCCAGGCTGGCATTGTCGCCTATTGGTCCTTCGATGACGGCTCCGGCGGCACCGCCAGCGACTCAAGCGGCAACGGCTACCACGGTACCTTAAACGGCTCACCGGCATGGGTGGTCGGCAGGATAGGAGGGGCCTTGCAGTTCGACGGCGCCGATGATTACATAAGCACCGGGCAAAGCCTGCTCAATAACCTATCTGAATTCACGCTCGCCTGCTGGATCAATGCCGATGCCTATACAAACAAAGTCGGGTTCGTTGGCCAGAACGACTGTATAGAATTCGGCTTCAACAGCAGCGACCTTAGATGCTGGAACACCAGTGTCAATGGAAGAGTAACCGGCGCCTGGACACTTGGAACCGGCACATGGCATCATGTTGCTGTCACCGGCAACTCATCCGGTATGAGATTGTACATTGATGGCGAATTTTTTGCCGGGCCAAGTTCATCCCCAGGCGGCGGAAATTACGGCAGCAGCGGATATACTTTAAAAATAGGCGGCGGTGGCATCTGGGATACTTCCGGTAATTTCTTCGACGGCATCATGGACGAGGTATATATCTATGACCACGCTCTCACTCAGCCGGAAATCTACAATCTATTTTATGATGCCGAGCCAAAAGCCCTCAATCCCACACCTGCCGACAATTCTAACCATATTGATCCAAACGCTATGATAACCTGGGGCGTTGCCGGAGCTACCAATCCATCTTTCGAGATCAGTATTGGTACCGATCCTAATTGCGACGATGTTCTGGTTGACCATAACACGGCTCTTGATATGAACTACACTCCCTCGCCCGGCCTACTTGGTCTCGCAACAAAATATTATTGGCGAGTAGATGTCCATGAAGACGGCAACGAATTCACCGGCGATGTATGGTCATTCACTACCGGCGGCAAGGCCACCAATCCGGTTCCGACCGACGGCGAGCCCAACGTCTCACCTATAGCTGATGTAAGCTGGACGGGCGATAGTATGATAGCTTCGTATGATGTCTATTTCGCTGAAGTCAATGACAGCCTTGTCTTTGTAGATAATTATATCGATCCTAACACCACAATGGAAAATCTTGCCTATGCGATCGGGCTGCAGATCGTTGACGGCAGCACAACATACCAGTGGCGGGTAGATACTCGCAACAGCGGCGGCTCTTTGATAGCAACCGGCGATGTATGGATCTTTACAACTAAAGAGTTGAATTGTGAAGACATAATCCAGCTGGGCTATAAGAAAACAGCTGATATGAATAACGATTGTCAAATTGACATGGCAGATTTAGCTATTCTTGCCGGGCAATGGATGCTATATTACGATCCGAATGAATAAACAAATATTTGGGTAAAAAAGGACAGGTATTCGAATATGAAAAAAGCAATCCCTCTAAGCTTAACAATCGTGCTCATCGTTTTCTCACTAACAGCTAATTCTTTATGCGACGAAGGCGGTGTCGAAGGAAAGATATGTGGCGCTCTCTATACCGTTCATGACGGGGTAATGAAAATGAACGTACAGATGTACGACCTGGGAGCCACCTCAGATACCATCTATTTACAGACTGACGAATCAGGCTCATGGCAGCAGATAGCCTCAGCCACGGTAGATTCGATAAGTCTTACCGCTCTTTTCCGTGTCGATAACTGGAACTCTACTAAAGATATAAATTACCGTGTCCTTCACGAATCTTCTGTTTATCAGGGCAGGATCAAAAAAGATCCTATCGATAAAGAGGTCATCACCGTTTTCATCTTCACCGGCAATTCCACCAACTCCGGCCAGGGCGGCCAGATACCAAAGACTGATATTATTGACAACATAAACGCAGTGGACCCTGATCTGCTATTCTTCTCCGGAGATCAGGTTTACAACCATACCCAGCATACTAAGTTCTGGAGAATTTTCACAGACGATGACTGGGGCTCCATAACCGACATGGGTTTCGGCAGGGTATTGAGAAACTATCCGACCGTCACCATCCCCGACGACCATGACGTCGGCCACGGTAATCTCTGGGGCGAAGAAGGGGACGGCTATGGCAATCCAGCCTATGCCCGGAAAGTTGAAAAAGCCCAAACTTCTCACCTGCCCGATCCATACGACCCTACGCCGATAAAACATAGTATCGGCGTCTATTATACCGACCTCACTATCGGCGGAGTAAACTTCGCCATAATCGAAGATAGAAAATTCAAAACGGATTGTGGTGTAGTCGATCATAACGGTTCTCGTCCAGACCATATTAATTATTCCAATTATGATTACGACGATCTTGACGTCCCTGGGGCTAAATTGCTCGGTGAGCGACAGCTTGCATTTCTGCGGGACTGGGCAACCGACTGGCACGACTGCCAGATGAAAGCAGTTCTGTCTCAAACTATCTTCTGTGGCGGCGCTCACTTACACGGCAGTTTAACTAACAGACTATATGCCGACCTGGATTCGAATGGCTGGCCGCGTACCGGACGAAACAAAGCCATTTACGAAATCCGCAAAGCATTTGCCGTACACCTCGCCGGTGACCAGCACTTAGGCTCAATTTTCCATCACGGTATCGACGAATGGAATGACTCTTTTTACTCGTTATGTGTTCCATCTATCGCTAACTATTACCTGCGATGGTGGGATCCCGTAACTCAGCCCGGCGGGAACTATGTCCCGGGCATGCCCTTATATACTGGCGAATATTTAGACGGCATGGGTAATAAAGTAACCTGCTGGGCAATAGCAAATCCGAACCTGGATGCTGGCGGCGGTTCTTTGAATACACGCGCAGCTGGATTCGGAGTTGCCAAATTCAACAAAACGACCCGGGAGATTACTTTTGAACTATGGCCGAGAAATATGGACATCACTGATTCGAACGCATACCAGTACCCCGGCTGGCCAAAGACCGTAACCCAGCAGGAAAATTACGGCAGGCAAGCCGTAGCCTACTTACCTAACCTTGTCATGGTTGATGGAAATGACCCCGTCATTCAGATCGTGCAAGAATCCAATAAAGAGATCGTTTACACACTCCGAATCAATGGCAAAGAGTTTCGCCCCAAAGTTTTCGCCAACGGTAAATACACTATCCACGTTGACAAGGGCACAAGCAAGGTAACAATGTCAGGCATTAACGCCATACCAGCCGCTCAGCAAAAGACTATTCTTGTAACGCAGGCTAATGTCAGTGGCCCGGATGGTCAGCCTGATAACAGGGTCGATCTGTACGATTTCGCCAAACTTGCCGAAGATCTATAAACAGCTCGCAGCTAAAATTGAGTTTAGCCGACTCCAGACAATAAAGCTTGAATTCAGTACCGCCGTAAAATCTTTTGAGCAGTTTCCACCTACCGCCGTGTATAATACTGTAATTCAGCTGCTTTCTACACTCTTTTCAAAATCCAAAATATTCCCGTATCAGGCCGAATTATAACAAATTAAGGCCTTATAAGCAGTTTAAAACACCCCGAATACAGCTTTCAGCGAATTTCAGGGGCTTTCAATCTTCTTAGGTTTATGTTAGAATATTGGGTTTGGTTTTGATGGAATTTTACAATTAATATTAGCTTTCTATATATTGGATAACAATGGCAGGAGAGGTTGAAAAATCAATAATTATCACGGGTGCCGCTGAGCACAATCTGAAAAACATC
Source organism: Sedimentisphaerales bacterium (assembly GCA_028282745.1). GTDB lineage: Bacteria > Planctomycetota > Phycisphaerae > Sedimentisphaerales > Anaerobacaceae > JANQHJ01. The sequence goes on from JANQHJ010000024.1 coordinate 28,909, forward strand.
AGTCTCAGCATCCCGCGTGATCAGTTAGTCGTGATAACAGGTATCAGCGGCTCCGGTAAAAGTTCGCTCGCTTTCGACACCATCTATGCCGAAGGCCGAAGAAAATATGTCGAGTCGTTAAGTTCATACGCTCGCCAGTTCCTCGAACAAATGCAGAAACCCGCCGTTGGTAACATCACCGGTCTGCCGCCTACCATCGCAATTGAGCAGCGCAGCGCAAGCAGCAATCCGCGCTCGACCGTCGCGACTACTACTGAGATATACGATTACTTCCGGCTGTTATTTGCCCGTGCCGGCACTCCGCATTGCTGGGTCTGCGGCGAGGAAATTACCAGTCAGCATCCAACCCAGATAGTAGATTCGATAATGTCACTCCCTGAAGGTACAAAAATACAGATATGCTCACCTCTGGTAAGGGGCAAAAAAGGCGAGCACAGAGAGATCTTTAACGACATACAGCGCGAAGGTTTCGTTCGAGTAAGAGTAGATGGCAAGGTTTATGACATTAAATCCGTCCCAATGCTTGAAAAAAATAAAGTTCATAATATCTCAGCTGTCGTTGACAGGTTGATATTGAAAAACTCTGTCCAGATACGCATGGCCGATTCAGTAGAAACCGCGCTGAAGTTAGCCGATGGTATCATGCTCGCTTTAGTGCAGATTCCCGACGACAACAAAAACAACGGCGGCAACGGTGAATGGAAAGAGCTCCTTTACAGCGAAAAATTCGCCTGCTCGCAGCACCCGCAGTGTTCACTCTCCGAGCTAACACCAAGACTGTTCAGCTTCAACAGCCCTTATGGTGCCTGCTCTGAATGTGACGGCCTGGGAACAATACTCGAATTCGATCCCGATCTTATCGTGCCCGACAAAACCGTCTCGCTGGAAAACGGTGCCATCGACGCATGGCGAAAAGGCGGCAAGAGAATGAACATATTCTATAACCGCCTTATCAAAAGATTCTGCCGCGATACAAAAATAAGTAAAGCGACACCGTTCGAGTTGATACCTAAAAAAATAAGACAGATACTGATGAACGGCACCACGCCCGCCGAAGCAAAAAAAATCGGTGTGAAATTCGAAGGCGTTATACCTAACCTCACACGAAGATGGCAGACCACTACAAGCGAATACGTCAAAGCCAGACTGCACAGCTATCTTTCCGAATCGCCATGTCAAACCTGCGGCGGAGCAAGGTTAAGTAAAGAAGCCATCTCCGTTACAGTTGGCGGCAAAAAGATCAACGAACTTTCCGCTATGAGTATCGAGCAGGCCCAGAATTTCTTCGATAATCTCGTACTCGACGAAGAAAAAACAATTATTGCTAATGAAGTCACCAAAGAGATAAAAGCCCGCCTGAAATTTATGAGCGACGTCGGCCTGGGTTACCTGACTCTCGACAGAAAAAGCAGCACACTAAGCGGCGGCGAAGCACAACGAATAAGATTAGCAACCCAGGTCGGAAGCGGACTTGTAGGCGTTTGTTATGTTCTCGACGAACCGACCATCGGACTGCACAAAAGAGATAATGACAGACTGCTCTCAATATTACAAAGATTAAGCCGGATCGGTAACACTGTCCTTGTCGTAGAGCACGACGAAGATATTATCGAAAGCGCTCAACACATCGTCGATATCGGCCCCGCCGCCGGCGTTCATGGCGGAGAGGTCATCGTAGAGGGAAGCCTTGATGATGTTCGAAACTGCCATGAATCGATCACTGGCCAATACCTAAGTGGCAAAATAAAGATCGAGCTTCCTTCCAAACGCAGAAAATTCAGCCTTAGAAAATGTATCGAAGTAAAAGAAGCCGCGCAGAACAACCTGAAAAAAATAAATGTAAAGTTCCCGCTCGGCGTCTTCATTTGCGTCACCGGCGTCTCAGGCTCAGGTAAAAGCTCTTTGATAGAACAGATATTACTTAGAGCTTTAAAACGCAGACTCTACAACTCTCGACAGAAACCGGGCAAATACAAAAACATACTCGGCACCAGCCAGATAGACAAAGTCATTGAAATCGACCAGTCACCAATCGGCAAAACCCCGCGAAGTAATCCTGCCACATACACCGGCGTCTTCGATGAAATCAGAAAGCTCTTCTCAAAAACCCGCGAAGCAAAGATCCGCGGCTACAAGCCCGGCCGGTTCAGCTTCAATGTAAAAGGCGGACGATGTGAATCCTGTCGCGGCCAAGGCACAAAAAAGATCGAAATGCACTTTTTGCCGGATGTTTATGTCACCTGTCAGCAGTGTAAAGGTAAACGCTACAACCAGGAAACTTTGCAGGTCACATACAAAGGAAAATCAATTGCCGACGTTCTCGATATGCCTGTTGAAGACGCTCTTAGATTCTTCGTCAACTTCCCGACTATCGTAAGGTTCCTGCAAATGCTCAAAGACGTCGGTATGGGCTACATGAGGCTTGGCCAAGCCTCGACCACACTTTCAGGCGGTGAAGCTCAAAGGGTAAAGCTCGCTTCCGAACTCGGCAAAGCCGCGACCGGTCATACGATCTATATTCTTGATGAACCAACAACCGGACTCCATTTCGCTGATATACATAATTTGTTGAATGTCCTGCAAAGACTTTGCGATATGGGCAACACCGTGGTTGTGATAGAGCACAATCTCGATGTTATTAAAATGGCTGATTATATAATCGACCTCGGCCCTGAAGGCGGTGACCACGGAGGACAGGTAGTTGTAGCCGGGCCCCCTGAGGAAATCATAAAGAGCAGAAAAAGCTACACCGCCAAGTATCTAAAACAGAAACTTAATGCCGAAAGACCTCCGGCAAAAAAGAAACGCCCAAAAAAAGCTGAACCTTAGACTGAGCCTAAACCGGTTTTAATCAACAGCGCTGACTTCATTGACTTCCGGCAGTTTTTCTTTTAGGATACGCTCCACACCGGACTTCATCGTCATCTTCGCTCCCGGACAGCCCTGGCAGGCTCCCTGCAGTCGAACACTGACATTATTCTGCTCGTCAACGCTCACCAGCTCAATATCACCACCGTGCCCCTGCAATGCGGGACGGATCATCTCAATAACTTCGGCGACTTTTTGCTCGAAAGTCTGCTCACTTTGGCTCTGGCTGCAACCACATGAATCACACATTATATATCTCCTTCGAAACCGATTTTAGCTGCTGTTTTCAGCCATTATAAGGATACCTGACACTTTGTCAGCTTAATTCTCTACGATTTCACTCGATTCTGGTTTGGCCCAAAACAGTATTTAATTGACATATTGACCATGCCGATATATAATGTTAGCGTATTCGTCGGTAAACTGATGATTACGAACCTGAGACGCCCCGACGGTCGGGGCGGTTACAGCGTTGCAGCGGGGTGAAAAACCCGGACTGACAGCTTGTCTTTGTGGTGAAGGCCGGTTGCCATTCGGGCTCGACCCTGAAACCTGTAAAATAACTGGAATAACGATTCGTTTATCAGGAAAGGACATGTTATGACCGCCAAGCGCAGTACCTCAGCCAAGTCGGCCAAAGCTAAACCACAATCTTCAATAAAGACCGGTGCGCAGATCATCGTTGACACCTTGGTTGAACAGGGCGTCGATACCGCCTTCGGATACCTCGGTGGTGTGGTTTTGCCGTTGTTCGACAAGCTTTATGATTCACCTATAAAAATGATCGTCCCGCGCCATGAGCAGGGTGGCTGTCACATGGCAGACGCTTACGCCCGTGCTACCGGCAAGGTCGGTGTCGTCATTGCGACAAGCGGCCCGGGCGCCTGCAACTTAACGACAGGCCTGGCAACAGCTATGATGGACTCTGTACCGATAGTTGCTCTGACCGGCCAGGTCAGAACAGAACTCATCGGTAATGACGCTTTCCAGGAAGCCGACACCACCGGTATAACAAGACCGATCACAAAACATAACTGCATAGTCAAAGACGTCAAGGACATGGCAAGAACCATCCGAGAGGCATTCCATATTGCCTCAACCGGCAGGCCGGGCCCGGTCCTTATCGACATACCCGTCGATACACAAGTAACGAAATGCCAGTGGGACGATTCAAAAGAATTAAGCCTGCCCGGCTACAGGCTAAAAGAAAAAGGCCACGGCAGACAGATAACTTCTGCAGCCAAAGCTATCAATGAATCGAAAAAGCCGGTTCTCTATGTCGGCGGCGGGATCATTACCGCTAACGCCTCGAAAGAACTGACCGTCTTTGCTGAAAAGGCTCACATCCCGGTCACTATGACCCTGATGGGCCTCGGTAGCTACGACCAGACAAAAGCAGAGTCACTCGACATGCTCGGCATGCACGGCTCGGCCTATGCGAACTTCGCCGTCCAGGAATGTGACCTATTAATAGCCGTCGGAGCTCGTTTTGACGACCGCGTTACGGGCAAAATAAAAACCTTCGCCCCTAACGCTAAGATAATTCACGTTGATATCGACCCGACGAGTATATCGAAGAATGTCCATGTCGATATCCCCGTCGTCGGCGATGCCAAGAAAATACTGCCGGAGCTGACCAGAGAAGTCGAGCACAAAGAACGCAAAGAATGGTTCAAAAAGATCGCCGACTGGAAGAAGAAGCATCCGTTCAAATTCGACAGTGATGACAGCGTCATTAAACCTCAATATGTTATCGAAGAAGTCTATAAGCAGACAAAAGGCCAAGCCATTGTCGCTACCGGCGTCGGCCAGAACCAAATGTGGTCGGCCCAGTTCTATAAATATTCCAGGCCGCGTCAGTTCATAACCTCCGGCGGACTCGGAACAATGGGCTTCGGCTTACCAGCCGCTATCGGCGCGCAGATTGCCGTTCCAAAAGCAACCGTTATCGATTTCGACGGTGACCACAGCTTTAATATGACAATGACCGAACTTTCGACCGCTGTTGAGCACAACCTGCCTATCAAAGTCTGCATCCTGAACAACGGATACATGGGCATGGTTCGCCAGTGGCAGCAGCTGTTCTACGGCAGACGATATTCGTGCAGCTATCTGCAAAATCCCAACTACCAACAGCTTGCCGAAGCGCTTGGTGCCGTCGGCATAACAGTCGAGAAAAAATCCGACGTACCTAATGCCGTCAAGAAGATGCTCGCCGAGAAAAAACCGTGCGTCGTTGACTTTAGGGTCGAGCCCGAAGAAAACGTCTGGCCTATGGTCCCAGCCGGGGCAAGCCTCGACGAGATGGACGGTTTGGATATTCTGGAATCGATGGCATAAATTCGTCGCTTGTGACTCGTCGCTCGCCGCTCGGGTTACAACATGCGAAATACAAAATACGAGGTACGAAAATGAAACATATAATCAGTGCATTAGTTGAAAATAAACCGGGCGTTCTCGCCCACGTTGCCGGTATGTTCGCAGCAAGAGCTTTTAATATCGACTCGCTCGTCGTCGGCCGCACCGAGGATCCGCAACTTAGCCGCATGACCATTGTAGTTATCGGCGACGATAAAGTTGTCGAGCAGGTAAGAAAACAACTGGCTAAAATTGTACCGGTCGTTAAGGTTCAGGACTTCATGGGCCAGCCAATGGTCGCCCGTGATCTCATGCTGATAAGTGTCTCGGCACCGCCGGAGAAACGGCCGGAAATATTGTCCATGATAGAGATGTTCCGCGGTAAAGTTGTCGATATCGGCCAAAGGTTTATTACGATAGAGATATCGGGCCCGGAAGAAAAGATCGAGGCCTTTATCAATATATGCAGGCCGTACGGCATAAAATCAGTCGCCCGCACCGGCACTATCGCTATGCCAAGACATATACAAAAAGATGCTTAATTTAGCTTAGAAACACCATACAAAAGGGCTGCATTGATTTGTGGCCCTTAATTTTTAGGTAATTATAAGCCACAGAGGGCACAGAGAACACAGAGTTTTTTTCTAATCGCTGATTTCGCTGATTATATAGAACACCACTACATGACATTGTCACATATCGCTATTCTCATCATACCTGTGTTAATCAGTGTTACTTGTGCCTTAGTTGAAAACGCCTTAGGTGATAATCTGTGTCAAAAAACAAAAATTCCCTTGACAAAACTGCTGCCTTTTGTTATATAAGAACCAAACACTGCAACAAAACCCATTTTTTCATCAAAAACAAAGAGAAAACCATGAAATACCCTATTAACTCAGAACTAAACACTCAAAACTTAAAACTGTTGGACACTTGTGTCAACAGCCAAGTGTCCAACTATACCTTTTTATGCAAAACGAACCCAATTTAAATATGACTAAAACAAAGCTAACATCATGTAAATTAAGGAGATAGAACAAAACTACATTTTTGTAGAAAGCCAAAAACGAACCCAAACGAAGCCAATTTTATACCCATGAATTTATCCAGTACATCTTGTTATCCTGTCAATATAAATCTATTGCCTAAATGGGTAATTTGGCTATAATCGTGCGTTTTGAGGCAGATTAACTTTTTAGGAGAAATAGTAAAATGGCAGCTAAAATCTATTATGAAGCTGACGCGCCGATAGATGCGCTTAAAGGTAAAAAGGTAGCTGTGATCGGCTACGGCAGCCAGGGTCACGCACACAGTCAGAACCTCCGCGACAGCGGGATCGAGGTAGCAGTAGCTGAACTGGAAGGTACGGACAATTATAAGCTGGCTCAAGAGCATGGATTCACGCCATCGGATATCCAGACAGCTATCTATGGGGCGGCACTTATTATCGTAACACTGCCGGACGAGGTTCAGGCTAAGGTTTACGAGAGTCAGATCGCGC
>JANQHJ010000047.1 GCA_028282745.1 Sedimentisphaerales bacterium
GCGTATTGAAATACGTTGAGAACGTTTTTAGCCGACAACGCAGGCCTCGAACTTTGCAGCCAATTGCAGTAGATCGAGGTTTTGGGATGGCTTCTACATTGATTTCGCCCCTTGGGGATTTCCACTTCGTTTCAACAACAAGTGCGGAATGGCAAAACAAGTATTTGCGGAAGTGCAGATGAAAGGGTACTATCGCTCCGAGTGTCAAGGAAGGAAAAACAATATAAAAATCAATTTCTTTGGAGCTTACCAATGAGCAAGAAGCATGGTTTCGGAGCGATAGTTATACCAAGTGTTACGGTGTTCATATCCAGCGCGTGTATAATGATACTCGAGTTAGTAGCAAGTCGGTTAATCGCTAAGCATTTAGGCTCATCGCTCTATACGTGGACAGCGGTGATAGGGATAGTGTTGGCGGGGATAACGATAGGTAATTATCTTGGGGGACGGTTGGCTGATAAGTTTCAGCCTCGTAAGACCGTGGCAGTGTTGTTTTTATTAGCGGCCGGTGCATGTGTTGTGACTATTATTCTTAACAATCTTGTCGGAGGATTGACTTTTTTGTGGCATTTGAGTTGGCCGAGCAGAGTGTTTTGTCATGTAGGATTAGTATTTCTTTTACCTTCTGTTGTCCTGGGAACCATCAGCCCGGTGGTCGCGAAGATGGCGTTGGATAAGGAATTACCACAGGGTCGGACGGTAGGTGATATTTATGCGTTCGGGGCGGCGGGTAGTATAGCTGGTACGTTCGCGGCTGGGTATTACCTTATAGCTGCGATGGGGACGGTTGCTATAATCTGGTCGGTAGCTGGGGTGCTTACTTTGATGGCTTTGTTGCACTGGATACGGACGTGGGTGACACCTGCGTGCGCGGTAATACTAATTGCGATTGGGACGTTTGCGTTATCACAGGCGGAGTGGGCGGTTAAGGCGAGCGCGGCAGTCGGGCTTCGTGAGGAGAAAAAAATGTCGATATTGTATGAGGATGAGACGCCCTACTGCTATGTTGCAGTGCAGCAGTTGTCAAAGGCGCCTGACAGGCGGGATTTTCTGCAGGATAAGCTTAAGCATAGCCAGATCATTATGGGTAATCTCGACGATCTTCAATATTTTTACGTCAATATATTCGCTGGTCTGACACGTGAATTGGTTAAAGGGATGCCGAGTCCAAAGTTTATGATAATGGGCGGGGGTGGTTATGTTTTTCCACGGTATCTGAAGAAGCACTGGCCTGGCGGGCAGGTGGATGTTGTGGAGATCGATCCGGGTGTAACGGAGGCTGCGATGGCAGCGTTTGGGCTGGATCGAGATACATTCATTAATACATTCCATTTGGACGCGAGAAACTATGTGGATGAGGTGCTGCGGGATGAGGGGACGGAGTTAAGATATGACTTTATTTATTGCGATGCGATCAACGATTACAGTGTACCGTTTCAACTGGTGACGAAAGAGTTCAATGAGAAGATATATCGGCTGGTCAGCGAGGACGGGTTATATATGCTGAATCTGATCGATACTTATAATAACGCGAAGTTTCTCGGGGCGATGGTTAATACGCTTCAGGAGACATTCGAGTATGTGTATGTGATAACGGATAAGATATCACTGCCAAAACTACGGAACACTTATGTGGTAATTGGAGCTAAAAAGGAGATCGACATCGAGGGGCTATTTCAGCAGTATGATCTGAAACCTGAATTGGAATATTTCGACAATAAGGACTTCGAGTACCTGAGGGAGAAGTCGGACGGAATAATTTTGACGGACGATCATGCTCCTATCGAGAATCTGCTGTCGCCGGTAGTGATGCAAAGCGGGAAAGAATTTCTGGCGAAAAAGTATATGGATCGGGCGATACAACTTAGAAAAGATGAGCGGTATGTCGAGAGCGTTAAGAAATATAAAAAGGCAGCATCTATTAATCCATCGATGACGATCAAGGCTTATAATGAGATCGGCGTGATTTATGTTGCTATGAAGGAAAATGACAAGGCAGCGGAGGCATTTCAAAAGGCAATCGACTACCATTATAACACCGAGGCAAGCCAGAATATTATTGGCTCGCTGCATCTGAATCTCGGAATTCTGTATAACAACGTGGGAAATCGTAAGCTATCAATTCAGCAACTGAGCAAAGCCGTGGAACAATTCAAGATCGAAGTCGAGGAGAATCCTGATTCGGTTGTTGTCTGGAAGAGATATGCAGATACACTGGCAACGCTTGGGGATTTTGCAAATGCAGCGAAGGCATTCCAAAAGTGCATCGAGTTGGAACCTTATAATCCGAACCATCGTGACAGTTTGAAAAAATGTATGGAACGGCAGAAAAAGAAATGACAATCTATATCACCCAGAATAACCGCTCTTGTTAAAACAGGAAGAAGCCAGAAATAAACCCTAAACCCAATGAGCTGAGGTTTGTTATTAGAGACAGACCAGTAGCTTTTTTACGTGTTAAATTGGTGCAAGGTTTGATCTTTGCAATATCGGGTTTACATATAAATTGCATGCCCCATGCATCAACAAAAATAATCAATACCACACTAATCATAAAACTTATGACAACTGAAAACATCACAAATGCATCTGATATACTACCATCTATATTCATATCTATTTCAAATGTTATTACCATCCATATTATGACGAACAGATAAGACGTAATAAAAGTTGCAAAGCTCACCGCAGGCCAAAATGAAATAATTCTAAACCAGCGAAAGCCCTGGAAAGCAAGCAAAATTGCTAAAATCACAGTTTTAGATAAAATAAACATTAAAATCATCATCTTGGTTTCAGGAAAAGCCAATAGACTTGTAGGGTTAGCAAAGGCAGGGATAGCAACAAAAAATAAAATGAGGGCAGAAATATACAGGCTTCTTTTACACATGGCAATACCCCTATTCGCTAATGATACTACAATTCCATATCAATAATACTTCAGGATCAAGGCAATTAAGCCATTCTTTATTAACATTGTAATTGTTTTTTTCTTGTATTTAGATTGCTTTTTGAAATAATGATTATTCCGTATTATTTTTTGAGATGTTGGAAAATTCTTTAAAGGAGAAAATTATAATGGACAATACACCCCCTACCGTACATAGTAACAATTCTTATCAAGGGCCCCCAAGCTCACCTGTTATCGATTTTTTGACATTCCGTAAGATGATCACTCCGATCATCATTCAAATAGTTTTCTGGTTAGGTGTGGTCCTAGTTATTATAGCAGGCCTAATCAATATCGTTCAAGGTAGTACGCACCGTTACGGAAGCGGAGAACAAGTTCTTCTTGGTGTGCTGATGATGCTTCTTGGGCCTTTAGTTGTTCGTATATACTGCGAAATTCTAATTCTGTTCTTCCGAATGAATAGTACTCTTACCGATATACGAAAAAACACGATGAAATAGACCGCTACTTGAAGTTCAGGACGGCGAATTCGGCGCGGTGTTTTTTTGCAGCGATGTCATAAGCTTTCGCCGCGGAGACTTCGTTGTCATAATAGCCAAGTGAGTGGTATTTGTTCTCGATGTAAATACCGGCTTGGTATTTCTTCTTTTTCGGTCTGTATGAGATACCAATGTATTTCGAACGGCGTTTGTTTTTCCAGCGGTCACAGTTCCAGTTGTTTTGAGTTTTTGTGGCCAATCTTAAATTAGCTCTTCGATTGTCGAGAGAATTACGGTTTTTGTGATCGATGATAAAATCAGTTTTAAGTTTTGAGTTCTTAGTTTTTAATTGCTTAAACATTATCAGGCGGTGCATGTAAACTCGGCGTCGGTTTCCATTTTTATAGAGATATGTCGCGGCGTAGTATGAGCAACCTTTCTTCATGGCGAACCATTTGTGTTGGTTTAGCATTTTACAATCACGCTGATCTACTTTGGCGTATTTGTCTTGAGTTAATGGTATTAGTCTGAAAGTGTAGCCGTAGCGCAGGAGGCGGTAAAACAAAACAAGTAAAATGATAAGTTTGCTTGCCGTATCCGGTAATTTTAGGCGGATTTTTATGGAATATTGTGCCAATTCGGGGCCTAATTAGAAAAATTTGCTCCCCCACTATTGGCTGAACTTGCGCATTTGGTCGATAATTTGGGCATATTTTAGAATTGTAAAATATGTAAGTGCTTACTGGATAAGGAATAATAATTTTTTAGAAAAATGGGAATCAGGTAGTCCCCCCCCCTGCGCATTTTATCGATAATTCGCGCAAGTCTTCCCTATTTTGACATTTGCTTATATAGAGTTAATTCTGGTGATGTGGATAGTTAAGATTATTGTATCAAAAGCTTTACAGGCGAAAAAAATGTTAAAATATTGTTATTTTTTTTGCAAAATGAGTCAAAAATGGGTATAAAAGCTATCTCTGGAATTTAGAATATACAATTTCGTACGTGAAAAGTGTATGGGTCTGCCTTAGACGGGTAAATCGATAAATGTTAGGAAAATTGAGTATTTAGGCCTGTCGGATCAGTAAATTTACAGTTTAGGATTGAAAATGAAACTGGAATTTCGTACAAATATGAGAGCACTATACGAGCAGGCAATGGCTAAAAAACGTAAAAAAATGGCTTTATACGAGGTCTTTTCTAAAGACCTCACTAAATCTCATGGGGGTAAACAGTTAGAGCAATTTAAACCCCATGCTCCCGGTACAGTTAGTGATGATAGTACAGATTTACCAAGATCGTCATCGAGGGCCGCTCATCTTAGGCCCCGCATGATGCAGCTTAATCGCGGGCGGGTTGAAATCTCCATGCCCTACCAGGTGGCTATAGTTGTAGCTTTGATGCTGATCTTGTGCGTACTGGCAGCATACAGGCTCGGTCAAAGGCAAATCGTAAATGAGCCTGATGGCCCTGTTGAAGGGCTCAATAACCCGGCTCCAGCCATAACAAACAACAACCCGGCTGGTAATGCTGATGAGAATCTTGAAGCAGTGGAACCTGTGAAAACTCAGGAAGAAATTGAGATCCCGCTGGCTAGCTCACCAAAGACAAACTGGATCGTAATCAAGCAATGGAAGAACAAAGAAGACCTTTTCCCTGTAAAGCAATGGTATGCAGGCAATGGTATTGAGACGCAAATTCGTGAAATAAATGGCAGCTATTACTTGCATACCGTTCAAAAATATGATAATCCTAGTGTTTCTGGTACGGATGGCGCTCGTGCTATGCAGCAGATCATCCGAATTGGGGCGGGATATGTCGCACCGCCTGGTAGTGCAAAGTTTAACCTTCAGAAGCCTTATGGCAAGAAGGCAATAAATTAGTTGGAGAATTAGTTAATGAGTATTGACCGTTCACTGAAAGTAAAAGGCGCCCTTGACAGACATCGTAATGTTCTCAGTCGCGCCGAGAGAATAGAAAAGCTTCAGGAAGAGCAGAACTGGGAAGAAGGCCAGAGTGTGTTCGGCCTGACAAAAGTAGCTCATCGCAAGGCCGCTGTTGGTAAGAAGGAAGCTAAAGAACCTAAGACCGAAGAGACAGAAGCAGCTGAAGGTACAGCAGCGCCAGAAGCAACCGGGCAATAATCAAGTTTCAATCTAAAGCAAATTATGGCCGGTCTTTGGGCCGGCCTTTTTTTTATCAAATCATAATCAGCAGGCATTGCTGGGAAGGAGCCCAAAGGATATGGGCAAGAAGGATTCTAAAAGCTCTCGTGATTTAGGACTTGAGGCAGCTTCTATTTGCGGCGAGTATTTTTTCAAACTAAAGTACCTGCATTACGGCTATTGGGAAGGTAATCTTGAACAGCATGTCAGCAATCTTCATATCGCGCAGGACAGGTACACTGATTTTCTTGTATCGCATATCGATGCGAACGCAAAGAACATTCTTGATGTAGGCTGCGGCACGGGACAATTGGCCAGGACGTTGATCGATAAAGGTCACCACGTTGATTGCGTTAGTCCCAGTCAATTTTTAAGTGATCGTGCGCGTAGAGTACTGCCGGATGAGACAACTATCTACCAGTGCAAGTTTGAAGATATTGAAACAGATAAAAAGTATGACGTTGTCATGTTCAGTGAGAGCTTTCAATATATTAATCTCGAAAAGGCTATCAGTCTTTCAACTGAGCTTTTGAACGAAGACGGGTATCTTTTGATATGCGACGCGTTCAAGAAAGACATTACGAAAAAAGGTGTCGGCGGCGGGCATCACCTGGAGAGGTTCTTCGAGATGATAGGCAATTATCCGTTCGAGCAGCTTGAAGACAAAGATATCACGGAGCAGACGGCGCCTAATATCGAGATGCTGGACGAGGCAACGCAAACAGTGGCAGTGCCGCTGGTAAACGCAGCGGTAGAGTACGCAGAAGAAAAGTATCCGTTCATTACTAAAATTGTTAAGTGGAAGTATCGAAAGAAAATCGAAAAGATGCATCGCAAATATACGAGCGATAGACGCAGCGTCGATGATTTTCGCAAATATAAATCATACCGGCTGTTCCTTTATAAACTCGTTCAAGCATAATAATTGAGTGTTTTACTGAAAAATAATAGATTACTCTTCTAAAAACAGCGTTCGAAATTCATTCACTATTTAGGGGGGAGTTCTAAACTCATTTTCCTGAAAATGGAAAATAAACAAAAGAGAATCATTATTTAATTAAAGGACGCCGTTAAATGGATCACATCTCGAAATATACATTTACGTTCATAATGGATAGTAAGGATTTTCCCAAATACGCAGAGCTTGAACCTAAGGGTCGTATCAAGAAACTGAACGAAGAAATCAAGGCTATTGGCTTGGTGATCAGCATCAGATAAATTATTCAGCAATAGAATTCAGTATCTCTATACCGCGAGCAATTTCGTCATTGGTCGTGGCATAGCTGATCCTAAAGTGAGTGTTTTTTTCACTGAAAACATTCCCTGGGATAATGAGCAGGCTGTTGTTTATCGCCTTTTTAACAAATTCTGTGGCGTTTCCACCCGGAGCCTTGACGAAAGCGTAAAAAGCGCCGGCTGGTTTTACCATTTCAAATTTACCCTTAAGGCCATCGTATATCAAATCACGTTTTTGCTTATATTGATCGACATGTTCACTGATATCATGGTCCATGGCGGCGATCGCGGCTTGCTGGAAGGGAGTCGGGGCACAAACAAAAGTGTACTGCTGGATCTTCATCATCTGCTCGATGATCTCTTTGTTTGAATCGTGGACTACAGCATATCCTAATCGCCAGCCTGTCATTGCATAAGCTTTGCTGAAACCGTTGAGGATAATGGTGTTTTCATAATGCTTTGCAATGCTTTCACAGGGCTGATCATAAGAAAACTTGTCGTAAATCTCATCGCTCATAACAAGGAGGTCATGCTTTCTGGCTACTTCGGCAAGCCGCTTTGTTGTTTTGGAACAATAAACCATACCTGTCGGATTGCAGGGTGAGTTGGCAACGATAAGTTTTGTTTTTTTAGTGATAGCCTTTTCGATCCCATCGATCGGCAACTCGAAATCGGGATAGCTGTCAACAAAAACACACTTTCCACCGAGCATGTTAATGACATGCTTGTAAATAACAAAGTAAGGATCGGGGATTATGACTTCGTCGCCAGGATTTATAATAGCCATAAAAAGTGTTAAGAGTCCCCCGCTTACACCGCTTGTGACGAGGACTTTAGGATCATCCCAGCCTGTATCGGCGGCGGTCTTTGCGGCAATCTTTTCTTTGAGCAGTTCGTCGCCTGCTGTTTGAGAGTAGCTGTTGATGTTGCCCCGGATAGCGTCGATAGCAGCTTGCTTGAGCTGGCTGGGGATGTCGAAATCAGGCTGGCCAATCGAGAAATTGACGGGATCGTCCAGCTTGGCAGCAAGGGCAAAAACCTTGCGGATACCGCTGGCATCGATTAATGAGCATCTGTCTGCTATGATGTTTTTCATAAAATAATCCTGATACTGTTTTCGTTTAAGTTGTTTATATTAGCTTTTTCAGGGGAAAGAGCAACCAGAATTCGCAATAATCACATGTCGAACAGCCGGTAAACGGAGACGTACTACAAATTAGAGCATTTAAGTGAAAAGTTCACTTGTGCCGATATGGTCTATAATAAGAATATTTTCGGCTTTACCGGCAAGGTGATACGCCAGGAAATCAGTAGCCGAAGGAGTTATTGTTGTGTTAAACAAAATAGAGTCAATTAAGTCCCAGTTGGATGAATTGTGCGACCTCTACGACGGCTCATTTGAAGGCCCCGGAGGGATATCATTTCCACCGGTCAGCAAGCAATTTCGTCTTGGGCAAATGATCCTTAGGCTGCTCGACGGCGACCTGGAAGAAAGATATGCGCGACGTCTATTTAAGTGGCTCGAAGCAGACCGGACATGTCTCAACTACTATGTTGAATTCATTCATCTCTGCATTATGCTTAAAATGCTATATAACCAGGATAAAGTGTTCGAGATTCCCGAGCATATCCGCGGGTTAGTTCGCCACTAATTTATAATCAAGACATTTCCGTGTAAGACCAGCTTAATAGGATTAATTCCATAGGAACAATACCCCCTCTTAACGAGGCATATATTTACGCTAATCCATATCTCCAAGGTAATTGCAAATCTGTCATTTTACGTTTAATTATGCTTTTTAGTGCAAATAAGCGTATTTTTTGTTTGCATTTCGATCCTTATGTCACTATAATGTCACTATGTTCGTCGGATGACGATATAAGGAAGAAGCATAAAACCGGAGGTTAGAAAAAGATGAGAGCAAAAGCTCGTCATATTCTTGTAGATACACTCGAAGAATGCACAAAAATAAAACTCAAGATAGATAACGGTACTGACTTCGGCGTCCTTGCAACAATGCACTCGAAATGCCCTTCCAGCCAGAAAGGCGGCGACTTGGGAGAATTCAAGCAGGGACAGATGGTGAAAGAATTCGACGATGTAGTTTTCCAGGCGGAAGTGGGAAAAGTGCACGGCCCGGTCAAGACACAGTTCGGATACCACCTGATCGATATCCTTGAAAGAAGTGAATAGAACTGTTATTTATCAGATTTATTGCCATATTATGTTTGGGCGTTTGGGGGAAGATCTTTAAAGTTTCGGGGGAGCTGAACATTTTCGCCATAACTGCTTTGCTAAGATAGAGATACATCTATTTTGCGAAATTTTTCGTGCATTTTTAGCTCGCCTGATGTATAATATAATTATAGTAGGGTAAACTATATACCAGAGTGCAAGAAATTTACGTTTCAATCATTCTTGTCATGTATTTGGAACGCTCTAATTAAACAAAGTTAGATCTTACGCGGGGTCTGAAGGAGTACAGGGGCAGGATGAAGGTAAGATTTAATGAAAGGGTAAGATTACAGTCTCGGGCCTGGGGTCTATTTTCATTTTCTGCGCACAAAACATATAAGCAATTATAGATATAAACCACAAATATTAATTGAAGGATTGGTGAAATGAAAAAAACGGGTCTTATCTTGGTAATAATATTGTTCTCACTATTGGCTTATACGGTCAGCGGGGCAGGTTTTATTGAGCAAAGTAGTAGCGGCAGTGACAGGTTGAGATCAACCGGTTCTGATGTCGATCTGGCGCCGTCTGGTACAACCGGCGATGTTGTGTTGTGGAGCCTGATAGATGCCGGAGGCGGTTACTATTACATTCAAAATATCGATAACAGCAAGAGGCTTCGGGCTACCAGTTCTACCGCGGTCGATCTGGCGAATGCAGGCACAACAGGTACTAACGTAGAGTGGTCTATAGTTGACTGGGACGGCACATGGTCATTCATTATCAGTCGATCCGAAGGGCAAAAGATGCACGCTAAATCATCAGAAGGCTGGAACGTTAATCTCGTAGCATCCAACTGGACAGGCGCAAACGTACAATGGAAGTATGTTTCAACAAGTCCTGAAGTGGTCAATCAATCACCACCCAATAATTCAGCCCACATCGATCCTAACGGAACCCTAAGCTGGAGCACAATAAATACAACAAGCCCTATTTTCGAAATAAGCATTGGAACCGATACTAACTGCAACGATGTTTTAGTAGATCACAACACCCTGTCAGCCATGAATTACACACCGACAGCCGGGCTGCTCGATAACGCTACAAAATATTACTGGCGGGTCGATATCCATGACGGCGGGACGGAGTATGCAGGCAATCCAATTTCTTTTACAACTTACGGCACAGCTTCAGATCCAGACCCGGCTGATGACTCAACCAATGTAGAGCCTGTCGGGAACGCCAGCTGGATAGGTGACGCGTTGACGGCTTCGTATGATGTTTACTTCTCTGAAGTCGGACAGAGCCTCACGTATATAGACAACTATACAGATGCCAATGTGTCACTAATCGAACTTGCCAATGGAATCGGAATTGGGATACTCCAAAGCAACATCGAGTATCAATGGCAAGTAGATACCCGTGATAGCGGCGGCGGATTGCTGGCAACCGGTGATCTCTGGAGCTTTACGGTTGAGGAGTATTACGGAACCTATAAGTTCGTTGTCGATGACTTTTTTGATTACGCAGATACCAATGAGCTGCAGGCTGTGTGGTCAGAAAGTTCATCTGCAAATATTGAGGCAGAACCATTAACAAATATTATGCAACTCGACTACAATAATACATTATCGCCCTACGAATCAGAAGCTACGATGAATATCTCCCCGGCAAAAGATTGGGGCGAGCTTGGCGTGAGTTCTTTAAGCTTTAAACTGCTTGGAGCAACCATGAATTCAACCGAACAAGTTTACGTTGTCGTAGGCGATGGAACAACAAGCCATAAGATCTGGCTCGACGATGCGGTTACAGATTACAATGACAATTGGCAAACATTATCGCTTCAATTGGCAGAGCTCGAGGATAACGGTGTTGATCTCTCTAATGTAACAACACTAATAATCGGCTTAGGCGATGGAGTCTTAGCTGGTGGAATCGGGACCGTATTTATAAACGACATTTTCCTATATCCAATGCGATGCCTTAGTGAATATGCAGACGTTGCTGATGTAATGGGTGACTGCAAAGTTGATATAGAAGACCTGGCGATAATAACTAATGACTGGTTGTTCGCTAACTTTAGTGTGGCTTCGGTCGCGCCGGTGAACAGTCCGTCAGTACATTATGATTTTAATGAGACCTCGGGTTATACGGCTAATGATTCCAGCGGTAATAATTATGATGCAGCTATTGAGCCGGATACTGTCAGTGGATTCAGGGACAGTGCCGGCTTGAGCGGATATTGTATCTCCCTGACCGATCCTAACCTCGAAGTAAATATACCAGCGGCGGTATTTAGTGGAATATCGAACAAGCTGACTGTTTCAATATGGCTGTATGGTGAAGCTAACAGCGTGCCGGAGCCGATAGAGACAGTAGAGGTATTGGCGGGAGCAGCTTATATAGAGGATCCGAATAATGACTGGGACAGGATGCAATGGGATATTATATCGGCGGATCAGTATGAAAGCAACTGGAACCATTACGCTCTGGTTAAAGACGCAGATGCAAATTTGATGGAGATATATGTCAATGGTATTTTGGTGGCTCGCAAAACCGATGCGAATCAGGTAATGTCCGGATCGATCGCCGGCGCGACAATACTAACAATGTCGCCGGGACAAGGAGCTACAACTGTTAAGGTTGACGAGCTGAAGATATTCAACGCTGCTTTGACACAGGAAGAAATCGTTTATCTTGCAAAAGGCTCTGGCGGCTTTGCAACACAGGATATTGCGCCTGTTCTAACGGATGCGGATATTATTACCGACGGTGCCGTTAATCTAAAAGACCTGGCCCAGTTAGCATCGGCGTGGCTGGACGACCAGAATTGGTAACTAAAAAAACATATTCTTGAAAAAGGTAAGTTTGCATTTAGATGGGATAATAAAAATATGAAAAGAAGAACATTTTTGAAGCAATGTGGTTTGGCAGCATCGGCGATAGCATTATCTTCTGCTGCTCAAGCTGGTGTCAAATTATCCAATAACACGATAAACGGCATGATAGGCAGACGCAGGCCAAACATTATCTTTGTGATGGCCGATGATATGGGGCATTCCGAGATCGGCTGTTATGGTCAGACAAAAATCGAAACACCTAATATCGATCAGATGGCTGCTGAGGGTATGATGTTCAACCAATTCTACGCAGCGAACTGTATTTGCGCCCCGACCCGCTGTGGTTTGATGACAGGTTTGCATCCGGGTCATGCAACCAGCCGCGGCAACTTTGAGTATAATCTTAGCTCCGAAAATCAAGAGCCGCAAGGTTATCAACTTCCGCTACCGGCTGGGACGGTGACGGTAGCCCATATTCTGCAAAAAGCTGGGTACAAGACCGGCTGTATGGGTAAATGGGGCATGGGTGGGCCAAGCTCGTCCGGTACGCCCGCACTGATGGGCTTCGATCACTTCTACGGCTATCTCGGTCAGGTGCAGGCACATGATTATTATTATGCAACGCTATGGAAGGATACCGAGGAGACGGAGCTTACTTTAATAACCAATCCGGGCTATAGTCATGACTATATGACAGAGGAGGCTCTAACATTTATCAATAAGTATAAAGACCACCCGTTCTTCTTGTATCTGCCATATTGTATTCCTCATGCTCAGTTCGAAGTACCTGAATTAGGGCAGTATGCCAACAAATCCGGCTGGACCGACAATCAGAAAATCTATGGCGCAATGATGTCACGTATGGACCGTGACATTGGGCGAGTAATGGACCTTGTTAAGTCGCTGGGGCTGGATAAGGACACTATCATAATGTACTGCAGCGATAACGGAACGTCTTCATTCGCAGACTTCTTTGGTAGTAATATATTGCCAGACGGCAGCGGTACTTTGCGAGCGAAGAAAGGCTGGATGTATGAAGGCGGCATTCGTACACCGCTGGTCGTTCGCTGGCCTGGCAAGATCAAACCGGGAACGTTAACTGACCATATCTCTGCGATGTGGGATTTCCTGCCGACGTGCTGCGACCTGGCAGGTGTAAAAGTACCAAAAGCTTTATGGTCGCAGACCGGGACGTGGATCGATGGGCCCGAAAACAAATACAAGATATTGGTACCGGACGAGACCAGTTATAATGATAGCGATGGTATTTCATTTTTGCCAACGCTGCTTGGTAAAGACTCTTTGCAGAAGCAGCATGATTATCTGTACTGGGAACTGAAAGACGCTCACCAGACAAATACCAATCAACGAGCCCAGGCTGTGCGCAAGGGTAAGTGGAAGCTGGTCAGGAAAAGATTGCGTGAGGTTCCGGCTAACTGGGTATCGGAATTGTACGATCTCGAAGCAGATGTGGCAGAGTCTAATGATCTGTCGGCGTCTAATCCGTCAAAGGTCGCCGAGCTTATCGCAATTGCGGATGCGGCCCATTTAACCAATCCGAATTTCCCGCTGATAAACGGCGTAGATTTTTAATTTTAAATCACAAGAAGGGTTTAAAGTATGAAAAGAAGAGCATTTCTTAAGAGATTCGGCGCAGCCGCTGCATTCGGATGCTGCGCCGGGGTATCTAAGGCAGGTATTAGATTAAGCAATAATATAATGCACAATATCATCGGCAGGCGAAGGCCTAATGTCATCTATATCCTCGCTGACGATATGGGCTATGCCGATGCGGGCTGTTACGGCCAAACGAAAATTGAAACGCCTATTATCGATATGATGGCAGCTGAGGGTATTAAGTTCACTCAGCACTATTCGGGCAATGCGGTATGCTGCCCGAGCAGGAATAATTTGATGACCGGTCTGCATCCGGGACATGCCTTCCACAGAGGTAATTATCCTTACAATAGTTATCAGCTTCCGCTACCGGCCGGAACACGGACAATAGCTCACGTATTCCAGGAACACGATTATGTAACTGGCGCTATTGGTAAGTGGGGTCTGGGTGGCCCGGGTACTACCGGTGAGCCTGACAGGCAGGGGTTCGATCATTTCTATGGTTATCTTGGACAGATACAGGCACATGACTATTATCATCCGGATCTTTGGAGATATACGCATGAGGACGGCTGGAGTAATCCATCGACCGGTGGAGTTTATACCCATGACCTGATGACAGATGACGCTCTCGAATTTATCCAAAAGTATAAAGACAGGCCGTTCTTTTTGTATATTCCTTACTGTATCCCGCATGGGAAATTTCAACTAACCGAGTATGCCCAGTATGCTAACACGGGCTGGACAGCTGATCAGAAATCATGTGCAGCTATGATATCTCGAATGGATCGTGACATCGGACGTATGATAGACCTTCTTAAGTCGCTTGGGCTTGATGATGATACATTGATCATTTTTACAAGTGATAACGGCCCTTCTCATCCGGATTTAACTTCATTTTTCGACAGGAACGGAGTTTTGCGGGATATGAAGGGACATCTTTACGAAGGCGGAATTCGCGTGCCGTTGGTGGCTCGCTGGCCCGGTAAGATCAAGCCGGGGACAACTACAGATCATATCTCGGCATTTTGGGATTTCTATCCCACATGCTGTGATCTTCTCGGCGTGAAACCGCCGAAGGTAAAGTGGTCTGATGATACATGGCACGATACGGACGGTATTTCTTTCTTGCCAACCTTGCTGGGCAAAGATTCGATGCAGAAGGAGCATGATTATCTTTACTGGGAACTGCATGATCGATACTCAACAGATAACGATCAGCGCGTACAGGCTGTCAGACAAGGCAAGTGGAAGTTTTTGCGGCATCATCTGACCAAGCCCCAAGCAGAATGGGTTTCAAAATTGTACGATCTTGACAATGACATCAGTGAAACGACCAATTTAGCGACGACTTACCCGGCTAAGCTCGCGGAATTGACCGCTATAGCAGACGCGGCGCATATCTGTAATCCGTATTACCACACTTTATCTACAGATACATGTTAGCCGGAAGCTGAATTATTAATTAAGAAAGTGATTTAAAGTTTGCGCAGCGCAGAATATTCTTTTTGCGTTGCGTGAACATTACATCAGAGCAATAGTACTACAACAGTAACGCCGGTTAATATAATAAATATTCCAAAAATAAGCTCCGCTCGATTGATGTTCATACTCTTGCCCTTGTTTTTAATGACAACGCGATCTATTTGTTATTTTCTGGTCTTTATATATCGTGTACCTTGGCATATATCTTTAAATATTATTTTGTATTTTTGTGCAGTTTTCAAATTATAAACATTTTCAGATATGACTTTTAGTTAGTGTATTGTAAAAAACTTACTTAGGCGGTATAAATAATGTCAGATGGTCAAGGGATTTCGACAAATAGCGTTATTTACAGTACTCAGCAGGATACTGGGATTCGTCAGGGATATGGCATTCGCCAACTTCCTGGGCGGAGGCAGGTTGTTCGGAGCCTGGGCGATAGCATTTAAGATACCCAATCTTTCGAGGCGACTGTTCGGCGAGGGAGCGGCATCGGCGTCTTTCATTCCTGTTTACAGTGAAGAGTTGCATCATCGGCCTGATTCCGCAAAGACTCTGGCATGCACTGTAGTAACAGTGGTAGCTGTAATATTGGCTATTATCGCCCTGCTGGGTGAGGCTATTATATGGATATATTTCAGCTTCATCAGTAACGATCCCAAGACAGATTTGATGCTGAAGTTAGCGAGTATTATGCTGCCATATATGATATTGATATGTGTGGTGGCGATATTGGCTGGTATTCTGAATACACATCGTCACTTCGCTATGCCGGCGGCGGCTCCGATGGTATTGAACATATTTATAATCGGATCACTATGTTTTAGCGGGTGGATTATGTCACTGAAACCCGGCAGAATTGTATATGTAGTGGCAGTCAGTGTTGTTGTTGCCGGTATTATTCAGCTATTGATGCAGATAATACCTTTGCGAAGAAATGGGATACATTTAAAACCAAGCTGGCAGGTCAAGAGTGAGGGCTTTCGCAGGATACTGATCCTTATGGGGCCAATGATAATCGGGCTGACGGCAACACAGATAAATACTCTGGCCGATGATATTATAGCGTGGATATTCTCGAGCTCAGCAGCAAAAGGCGAATCCTTTATGTTTGCCGGTAAAGAAATTTTGTATCCGCTTGCAAGTGGAGTTAATTCTCATTTGTATCTCGCGCAAAGGCTGTATCAGTTCCCGCTTGGCCTATTAGGTATATCATTAGCTACTGCCATATTTCCGGTGATGAGTGCTGATGCAGCAAAGAATGACATGCCTGCCTTAGTTAAAACGATCTCGCGTGGATTGCGCGGAACAGTATTCGTTGCTGTTCCTGCGACAGCTGGATTGATACTCGTTAGAAACATACTTGTGCAATGGGCATTCGAACGAGGTGAATTTACATCAGAGGCATCTGCCGCAACTTCGGTAGCATTGCTTTTTTATTCATTTGGTTTGTGCGGATTCTTTCTTCAACAGATAGTAACACGGGCTTTCTATTCCCTGCAACAGTCGAAGGCCCCTGCCAGAACGGCAATGATAGCGGTATGTATTAACCTGGTCTTGAACATGACGCTGATATGGTATATGGGGGCAGGCGGCTTGGCTTTATCGACGGCGCTGTGTTCTTATGTCCAGGTAATCCTTTTAGTCGCCATGCTGAAAAAGCAGTTCAATACCAGTTTCTGGAAAGATGTCCTGGCTACGCTGCCTAAAATAATCATCGCGACCGCACTGATGTATGCTGCCGGATCACTGATAATGAAAGCCCTGCCGGACTGGCCGGCAAACTTTATATTCGGAGCGATCAAGCTTATATTGATAGTCGCACCTTGCACAGCAGTATATACGATGGCAGCAAAGTTATTGAAGATCGAGGCTTTGAGCCTGCTTCTCGGCCGAGGCAAGAAATAAAAGCTTAATAAGTGAAAATTGAACATATCTTGACGCAGTAATGTATGCATATATAATCATCGCCCCGCCGTTTTTAGTAGTATGGGGAAATCGGGCCTAAATGCAAAAAAACGCTGTTTTTGGCTATCTGAGACTTAAAGCTGCCTTGGAAATTGCCCGATAAATCAGCAGTTGTATTTTTAAGTTTTTCGGGGATTGTGATGTCGAAAAAAATCCTTGTCATAGTCTTTACTGGGCTGTTTTTGACAGTTTCAAACGCTTATGCGCAGATCGATCGCAATCGTGACGCCCTTTTCTCGCCTACGGCCGCATTGACTTTTTATGAGGCGGCCCAGGATATTATCAACGGCAGCTTGACCAAGAGTGAAATATCGGACGAAAAGGCGGAGCTTGCCCTGATTTTTTTGACTACCGCATTAAAGCTCGATCCACAAGCAGAATACGCAGTCACCGATACTCTGAAGGTGGCATGTCAAGCGACAAGTCCATTGTCACTTGGTCTTGCTCATGCTTACGGCAAATCGAAAGATCCGAATGATCCCAATATCATAATCTTCGCTAAAGACAATTCCGATCTCGTCAAGGGACTGCTAAGAAGCTACGTCGATGAAGATTCAGATATGCAGATAGTCAATGAGGCTATTAAGTATCTTCTCGGACAGGTTGATTCTCGCGAGGAGAAACAAAAACTGCTCAACGATCTACTGAAAAGATTTAAAAACAAAAATGACGTTTTAGCATCAGATATCCATTTGAAACTCGGTGAGCTTGCTCTGGAGATAGCAGATTCTAATACAGCGACAGGACATTTCTTCGAGGCTTACAATAAGAATAGTTATAATCGTTTAGCCTTTGAGAAATTCATCCAATCACCTGATGTTAACGTGCTCGTAATCAATTACTTTGAGAACTTCAGAAATAGCTTAGCAGAAAACCCGCTTGATATCCAGACAGCGATTACGTTCGGATCTTATGCCCAGCGATACGAACTGTTCCAGGTTGCTTCCGAAGCCTATGCTTACGCAGCGAAACTATACGGATATTTGTATGAGGATAAGCCCCTGCCGCAATATATATATTTGCCGTGGGCGATGAATAATTACAGCTCTAAGAGAAATCCGACAGCTACATTACAAATCGCCAAGCAGGTACGCGATGAAGAGACGTTCGATCTTATGCTTGAAGTTGTAGCAGCTAAAACAGCTAAGGATATTCAAAGCGACAAGCAGGCTAAGAAAATACTCGATGACGCAGAGAAAAAAACACTATCACTTTATGAAGCAAACCCTGAAAACAAAAAGGATCTTTCTACACAGATAGCGTGGCTGTATTGCTTCGGAAAAATTGAGCCTGATAAAGCGATAGACTGGGCGAACAAAGCTTATGCGTTCGACCCTAATTCACCGGCAGCTGCGGCTATACTTGCATATGCGTTGGTTATGAATGATCAGGTCGAATTCGCCAAACAGTTCGTAGATAACTACGAGACATCACTTGTGCTGGAACTCGTTAAAGCAAAGATACAACTGACCGATCCTAATTCAAACAGTGCTAACGAAACACTTCGTTCTATAATTGCTTCTGCTCCTGAAACTCTCGAAGCTGAAATAGCCAGAGAACTGCTTAAAGAACAAGGCTCTGAATACATCCCGGAGGTCGATCCTAAGCTTATGCAAAGTTTGCTTGATGAAACCTTTAAAAATCAGGTAATCCCGATATTTACAAGACCTGACGAGATATTCGATGCTAAGCTTAATATAAGGGGTGACAAATTTTCTTATGGTAATGATTTCAGAGCATCGTTAGTAATTACTAACAGGTCAACAGAGCCTTTGATCATTTCTGATTATGGATTGTTCCAGGGCAATATCAGGGTAGCCGCTAAAATTTCTGGCGATCTTAATAAGACGATCGAGAAGCTTTTGGTAAAACGCATACTGCCATCAAAGCATGTAAAGGCAAATTCCAGCTTGATAGTTCCGATCAATTTGCAGACCGGTGAACTGAAAAAGATAATGCAGCGATACCCGCAGGCGTCGCTTGAAATAGAATTCACAGTTTATCTCGATCCGGTGACGCTCGAAGATTCCACTGTCGCTAATCGTCTCGAGGATATTAAGCCTATCACCACTAAGGTAAAAAGGCCGGGCATCGAAATAACCGGACAATTCTTGCGCAACAGGATGAACTCGCTTCGTCGCAGAAGGCAAAGCCATGAAACAGCTGGGCTTTTCTCGGGTTTACTAATCGAGCACAGTATTATGGCTGGTCACGAGCCGCTATATCCATATAAATTCACAGACTGGATGGATGATATGCTTGTATCCAGTATTGCCTATAACCTTCGCAGCGATGAATGGGCGCCGAGAGTGCATACGATGTACTCGCTGCTCGAGCTGCCGCTTGATTTCGAGATAATTGAGGCTGTGTCGGAGAACCTTAACGATGAACAATGGCCTGTCAGAATGATGGCTCTTTACGTTCTTGGCCGCAACGGCAATGGCTTTAGTAAAGTACTGGATTACTCAGCTAAATACGATGATGTCCAACTGGTCAAGGATACGGCAGTAGCGATGGGCGGCACGGCCCCACAAGACTAAAATCACATTTAACAGCAAATCTACGGTATTAGAACAGCATAATACCCGCCCCAAAACGGGGCTTTTTATGGCAATAATGCAATTTTTTTTAGTTTTCTGTTGTAATTTGCCGATGATTTTGCCAAAATGTCCGCCTTTAATAATGTACAGGTAAATTCGTAGTTTTGAAAGGAAATGTAATGCCAGCTATCGTAGATACAGAAAAATGCACCGGTTGTGAAGGTTGTGTAGGCGAGTGCCCAAGCGAGGCTATCAGTATGGCTGACGCCAAGGCTGTTATTGATGCAGGAGCCTGTGTCGATTGCGGTGTTTGCGTCGATGCCTGTCCCGTCGAAGCCATCACAATGGAATAGAGACATAAAATAAATCGTTGCCGTTATGCGGCAACGTTGCTATTATATTAAGAATAAAATTAGTCTCTTGGTCCCATCGTCTAGTCAGGTCTAGGACACCGGGTTTTCAACCCGGCAACAGGGGTTCGAATCCCCTTGGGACTATTTTTTGCAAAGCAAAAAAAGAGCAGTTGAGCATTCGATAGTAGAACAGTAGGAAAATGCGAAACTGCGATCTACTGCTCACCTTTTCTACTTTCCATGTTGTATAATAGGCTGGTTAAACCGCAAGGATATAAGCCATATCAGTTGCTACAATAAATATTAGAAAATCAGCGACCCAAATTTATTTTTGTTCGTAAAATTAGTAAGCATTGTTGCATATTTAGCATTTGCACTCGGGAAAAAGCTTGTATTTTGTGAAATTATGGCAGTAAAGGGTAATTGGCTATCCTCTTAATTAAGGAAAATGAGAATGAAAACCTCAATAACAATATTGGCTGTGGTTCTATCAGCAATAAGTTCGACGGCGTTTGGCAGCTATCCAAGGGCGGGATACGAGGCTGAACTTAGCACACTTTTCCATGATGTCTCCGGTACCGTTACAATCGTTGACCATAATACGATAGTCGTAGAGGATTTTAATTACGATGGGCAAGGGCCTGCAGTTTATTTTTATCTCGGAGCGGACAACAATGACGCCGGATTCACAGCGGGATTGCGAATTGGGCCGCTTTTGACCGGACCGGTATATGACCATAACGAACTTATCGTTCAACTCGCTGGGCCCAATACGGTGGACAGCTATAAAGCTATCAGCGTCTGGTGCGAGGATTTTTATGTGAATTTCGGCTCAGGCGTTTTTATAGATACCGATCCTTATTTATCCTGGACATTCGGCAATCAATCTTCTCAGTCTTACAAGCTCGATGCTTTCTCGCCCAATGACGTGCCATTTGGAACCATCACAACAGAAGACCCCAACCTACTGCTGCATTTGAACAAACGATACCGGGTCACAGTCACTAATTACGCTTCCCATCCTTTTGAGGTACTTGCTAAAGGAGCAAGTTCCGGCTCGGATACTGTGCTTCTATCGATGAAAACGGATACTGGCGTTCCTCTTGAAAACGATGCGGAAATCGGCTGGACTGATGACGGCAGCGGTACGGCAGAATTTACTCTTACTCAGGCGCTATATGACTCAATGACAACCTCGGGTAAAAATCCCGGCTATCGATGTGGTATCCATGTCTCGACTATGCGCGGTGACTTTAATGTCTGCCTTGAAGAGCTGGACGGTGATATCAACGGAGACTGCAAGGTCGATCTGTTCGATCTGGCATTACTCGCTCTGGACTGGGCCGAAAATAAGATCGGGCTCTGACGTCCGGTAAAGTTTGTAATATTTTTGCCGTGAAAAAACATCACCCAGAACTCCTCTACAAAAAAACTGCAAAGATATTATTCTCAAACCTAACATAGTTATTAACCAATAGCGCATTTCGGACGATATTTATGGTATCTGATCTGTGTGTATTTATATATCATGACAATGTTACTTAAAAAAATGGGGGGCTCATAAAGTGTTTATTGAGGAAAGAGACTATA
>JANQHJ010000051.1 GCA_028282745.1 Sedimentisphaerales bacterium
AAATCTCATACAAATTCAACGCCCAGTGGGGCCAGCCAAATAGTTTACAAGCAGTTGAAAATAAACAATGCGGCAGAGCTAAAACTCCACCCTCAAAACACCACAACTGCAAACATCAGTAAAAATAGTGAAAAAACGGCGGGATTTGGGGTGTTTTGCGGCGAAATCATGAAAATTTGGGGGAAATTAGTATTTTTCGCATATCTTTACAGCAAAATTGTCTCATTTCACCGAAAAAATCATTGCTCTGAATCATTTGGACGATTAACATTATAGGCTTGGTATGGATTCAAGACCGCTGGCAAAAGGTTTTTTAAATTGAAGGTGCTTTAGAATGAATTTTGTTGGGTTGATGAGCCGTGAAAATTAAGCGCAACCATGATGTTGCGCATCGGCTTTGCGCTGAAAGCGGTTTTAGTGCGGAAGTTTCTGCTTCGTGCACAGGCAGTGTGGATTTTAAGGAGACACTGATGTAGATTTCTACTGCCTGTGTTTGTTTGTTGTTTTGAAGTGGAAACCTGAAAATGGTTTCCATTTTTTTTGTACTTTAAAAACTGGAAGGTATAAAAGTGAATCAAGAGTTGATCAGAATTGTGGAGAACATCGCCAGAGACAGGAACATTGACAAAGAATCCATTTTCATGGACCTGGAAGAGGCTATGATTTCTGCTGCCAGAAAACACTTCGGCCAGCCGGAAAGCGATATTGCAGTAAGGATTGACCGTGCGACCGGTGAATTGGTAGCTTTTAAAGATGGAGAGCAGATCGACATCAAACAACTCGGCCGTATCCCAGCCCAGACTGCTAAGCAGGTGATGATACAAAAGATCAGAGCTGACGAACGCCAGAGTATTTATGCCGAATATAGTCAGCGTAAAGGCACTATAGTTAGCGGTTCCGTTGTACGATATGAAGGCGGCTCCGTTGCTGTTAATCTAAACCAGAGGATAGAAGCATTTTTACCGCGTTCTGAGCAGATCATGGGCCAGACCCATCGTCCCGGCGAAAGGGTCAGGTGTATGATCTACGATGTCAAAGAGACGTCAGGCCAGGTAAAGATCATACTTTCAAGAACACACCCTGATTTTATTAAGAGCCTTTTCGAGTTAGAGGTCCCGGAGATCGCAGAGAACATCATCGAGATAAGAGCCCTCGCTCGCGAAGCCGGCTACAGAACAAAAGTCGCTGTTGCCTCTATGGACGACAAGGTCGATCCGGTAGGGGCCTGTGTTGGCGTTCGCGGCAGCAGGATTAAAAATATCGTTGAGGAACTTGGCGGCGAAAAGATAGACATTGTTCGCTGGAATGAGTCTTCCCAGGTGTTGATAACAAACGCTTTAATGCCGGCAAGAGTAAGTGAAATAGCACTTTGCTTCGAGTTGGGTAGAGCAACCGTCGTTGCCGACGAAGATCAGCTCAGCCTGGCTATCGGCAAGCACGGCCAGAATGTAAGGCTTGCCGCCAGATTAACCGGATGGGATATCGATATATTAACGCCTAACGAATATAATGACGGCATCGAAAACCTTTCCAATTGTGCCAAAGCAGTTGAGCCTGAAGACGATACCCTCGTCGATAAACTCATTGCGCTTGGCATTATCTCTGTTATCGATCTTGATGATGTCGGCCCCGAGCCGCTTGTCTCAGAGCTGGGAATTGATGAGGAGCTGGCACAAAAACTGGTCGCCGTTGCCGAGGAAGAAGCTAAGAAGATGGCTGCTGAGGCAAAGCCGAACCAAGCCGAGGCTATGCTCGAAAAAGAAGCGGTTCAACCTGTGGAGAATGACCAGCCGGAGTAAATTTAATTGCGACGGCTGTTTTTTTATCTTAACTGGAGTTATTTTGAGTACGACAAGAGTTTACATTTTAGCTAAAGAGCTGGGAGTTAAAAGTTCTGCCATCGTAAAGAAATGTCAGGACGAGCATCTCGACGTGAAAAATCATATGTCAACCATCTCAGCTGGCCTGGCAGCAACTATCAGGGAATGGTTCAGCGAAGGCGAGAACGTTACCGCCATCGAAGAGACCAAAAAGGTTGACCTAAGCAAGGTAAGGGTCAAGAAGAAGGCTAAAAAGAAGGCTGCCCAAAAGGCTGTTAAAGAAAAGGAGGTAGTCGAAGAAGTTGTTGCTGTGGCGGAAGCTCCGGCTCCCGAAGCACCTGTCGAACAACAAATATCTGAGGTCGAGCCGGTTGGAGAAGAAATTGCTCCTATCGAGGAACCCCAGGTAGAGCAAGAAAAACCGAAGAAAAGAATCGGGCCTCAGATCATCACCGTTGAAGAAAAAGAACCGGAAGAAGTAAAACCAGCCGGGCCAATGCTCGACAAACCCGCACCGGCTGTATTAAACGGCCCGAATGTCATTAGGGTTGAAGAACCGGAACCGGAAGTTAAGCATAAGCCTCGCCCAAGACGACGCTATGATGAGCCGGCAACTGAACCGCTGATGCCTGGTGCAAGGGCAGAAGCTGATAGCGCCGATTCCGGCGCCAAGGGCTCGAAGAAACACAAGAGTCGTACACACGGCCGACGAAGTGACGAGTCAGAATTTGACGGACGCAAAAAAGGAAGATACGCCAGCCAAAGACGTCAGAGGGATATTGAGGAAAGACGCGCAAGACTAAGTGCTGCCGGCGGGGAAGGAATGAGACTCCGTCCGGTTAGAAAGATCGCCACAAAAAAATCGGGCGCAGGCGGACAGGTTGCAAGGCCTCAGAAGGCTACCATCCCTGAACCGATAACGGTTAAGAGCCTTTCAGCTTTGTTAGCTGTAAAGACTACCGATATTATTACAAAACTGATCGGTCAGGGTATCATGGCAACGGCTAACCAGTCAATTTCAGCGGAAGTTGCCGAGTTGGTGGCGATTGATTTCGGAACAGAGCTTATAGTCGAACAGAAAACTTCGATCGAAGATCAGATAAAAGAAGAATTCGAAAACCGTGAATGTAAGAACTTAAAACCGCGTTCTGTTGTAGCAACAATGTTAGGCCACGTTGACCACGGTAAAACAAGCCTGCTCGACAAGATCCGTTCTACGGAGGTTCAGGCTTCTGAGGCGGGCGGTATTACACAGCATATAGGCGCCTCGCAGATAGAATCAAAGGGCCACAAAGTAACGTTTCTTGATACACCTGGCCATGAAGCCTTTACAGCTATGCGTGCCCGTGGTGCCAACATGACCGACGTTGTTGTGCTTGTGGTGGCCGCCGATGACGGGGTCATGCCTCAAACTGCCGAAGCAATCAACCACGCTAAAGCTGCTGGTGTCCCCGTACTCATAGCTCTTAACAAGATTGATCTGCCGGGCGTTGACCTCAACAGAATTTACGCACAGTTTGCCGAGCACGATCTTACTCCCACAGAGTGGGGCGGCGAAACTGAAGTTGTCAAGACCAGTGCTATTACAGGTGAAGGTATTCCGGACTTGATGGAGCACCTTGATTATATAGCTGAACTGCTCGAACTAAAAGCCGATGATACTATCCCTGCCACAGGCTGGGTTGTCGAGGCAAAAATGTCGCCTAAACGCGGCACCGTCGCGACCATCCTGGTCAAGGAAGGAAAAATCAGTAAATCGGATGTTGTTCTTGCCGGTACTTCATACGGTAGGGTAAAAATGCTTCGCGACAGCAAGGGTAGAAGTGTAAAAGCCGCGACGAGCGGTATGCCCATCGAGATAACAGGTCTTAACGACGTTCCCCAGGCCGGTGACAGGTTCTATGTACTCAAAGATATTAATCGTGCCAAGAACGCTTGTGAAGAAAAGAAAAATCGCCAGCGTGAAGATACACTCGCCAAGAGGTCGCAGGTTACACTCGAAAATCTATTTAGCCAGATCGAAGCCGGCAATGTTAAGGAACTTAATATCGTTATCCGAGCCGATGTACAAGGCTCGGTCGATGTCCTTACCAAATACCTTACCGATCTGAGTACTGAAGAAGTTAAGATCAAAATATTGCACGCCGCCCCAGGTGGTGTTACTGAAGGCGACGTCGTTCTCGCCGAAGCCTCGAATGCGATTATCATTGGATTCAATATCGCGCCGGAAGAGGCTGTTAAAAAATTGGCTGAGGAGAGAGGCGTTGATATTAGACTGTACAATGTTATATACCGGATTACTGAGGACCTCGAGAAGTCAATGGTCGGGCTCCTCGAACCGGAAGAAAAAGAGCAGAGTCTCGGCAGGGTCGTTGTTCGCAATACCTTCAAGGTTTCCAAGATCGGTACGATCGCAGGCTGTTTTGTCAGTGATGGAAAAGCTGTCAAAAATGCAAAGGCCCGACTTATTCGAGACAGTGTTGTTATACGTGATGAATTGAGCATTGCCTCATTAAAACATTTCAAGGATGATGTTCGTGAGGTCAAGGCCGGCCTTGAATGTGGTGTAAAGCTCGCGAAGTTTGATGACATTAAGCTCGATGATGTTATCGAGTTTTATGAGATTGTCAAAGTAGCAAGAACCCTTTGATTATCAAGATTACTTTATGCCAACAAGAAGGCAGGAAAAATTTGCTCGCGTTATTAAAGAAGCTGTCAGCTATGCTGTTCGCGAAGGTCTAAACGATCCCCGCATCGATGGTTTTATCAGCGTCACAAAAGTGGAAATGGCCCCGGATATGAGGAATGCTGATGTCTATCTGAGTATTTTCGGAGGTACTGAAACTTCTCAGAATAAAACCTTTAAAGCCATTGAGCATGCCAGGACAAGAATCCAGTCCTTCGTCGCTGACAGGCTCGAAAGTAAATTCTGCCCGGTTCTGCACTTTAAACCGGACGAGGTCTTTAAGAAAACGCTTGAGACAATGAGGTTGATTGAAAAAGCGAAGCAGGAATACCAGGATAACGACGTGGACCCGGATGAACAGGAAGAGATTGATTAATAGTATATAACAAAAAGAAGACAAATACCGGTTTTGACTATTAAAAAAGTTCTTTTTATTCATTAAGTTAGAGATTCTAAGTAACTATTCAGGTTAAAAATGAAAGATAGTAAAAAATACGCTAAAAGTGTCCAGAAGCTGTTTCGTTCACTAAAACGAAAACAGGCAAAACTAAAACAAACCCAATATGAGGACCTCATTGAGGCTCTTGTTTACGCGGCGGTCCTGGAGTACATGACAGAATCGCAAACTGTGGCTGCTTTCAAACGCTTTGATGATTACTTCGTCGATTTTAATGATATGCGTGTCTCTAAGCCCGAAGAAGTCATGGATATGCTCGGTGATGATAACGAGATAACGAGAAAAGTTGCCAATAACGCAATTTTGATCCTGCGTTCGGTCTTTAAAAAGTATAACAATATGAATCTTGAATCACTTCAGAAACTCGGCAAGAGACAAGCCAAGGCTGTCATCGAAAAATTCGAAGCCGCCGATAGCTTTATTGTTGACTACGTAATGCTGACAGCCCTTGGCGGACATGCAATCCCGCTAAATGATAACATGGTCGAATATCTAAAAGATAACGAGCTTGCTCATCCCGATGCTGATAAGGACGAGATTGCCGGCTTTTTGACAAGGCAGATCGCATCGTCAAACGGCTACGATTTCTACGCCCTGCTGAGAAAAGAAAGCGAATCAAAGATTAAGAAAACCAAAAAGAAAAAAGCTACTAAGAAAGCCGCTAAAAAAACAGTTAAGAAAGCAAAGGCTGTTAAGAAAACGAAAAAAGTGAAAAAGGCTAAAACAACAAAAAAAGCCAAAAAGAAAAAATAATTAGAAAGGCCGCAAAACTAAAATGTCAGAAAAAGGTATAAAATTGGGTATCCCTTCGGGAAGCCTGCAGAAGGCAACCATCGAATTATTCTCAAAAGCCGGCTTCAATATCACTGGTGCTGATAGAAGCTATCAACCGAGTATTGATGATGATGACATTAGCTTGATCAGGCTGCGTGCTCAGGAAATGAGCCGCTACGTTGCCGATGGTGTTCTCGACGCCGGCATTACCGGATATGATTGGATTATGGAGAATGACTCCGATGTCGCTGAGATATGCGAGCTTGCTTACAGCAAAGCAACATCAAAACCTGCCCGTTGGGTACTGGCTGTCCCGAATGAATCGGACATTGAAAAGCCTGAGGATCTTTCAGGCAAGATAATCGCGACCGAGCTTGTAAACGTTACTAAAAAATACTTCGACGAAAAAGATATCGATGTAAAGGTTGAATTTAGCTGGGGTGCTACAGAGGTCAAAGCAAGGCTCGTTAATGCTATCGTCGAACTGACTGAAACCGGCTCATCGCTAAGAGCTAATAACCTTCGTGTACTCGATACTATCGTAACTTCGACAACAAGATTTATAGCTAATAAAGATTCCTGGCAGGATAAGGGCAAACGTGAGATCATTGAGAACATCTCGATTCTGCTAAATGCCGCCATCGACGCCAGAACAAAGGTTGGCTTAAAGCTCAACGTCAAGAAAGATGATCTTGACTCCGTCCTGAAGCTGCTGCCGTCCGAGAAGAGCCCGACAATTTCGAGCCTTGCCGACTCTGACTATATCGCCGTCGAAGTCATAATAGAGGACAGCATCGAGCGTACCTTGGTCCCTGCCCTCAAGCGTGCTGGTGCCTCGGGAATTATAACTTATCCGATTAACAAAGTGATCCATTAAATTATTGATTTTTTACGAAATTTTGAACGGCCGGTAGCCGAGATAGTACTTGACATTAACTGAAATTTCGGCATAATACACCGTTTTCAACCATTTTGGCCGTGTAATAAAAAGTGAATATTGTACAGCTTGATTAATAGAGTGAATTGCCGCTGATAGGGGTAAATTCTTGAAATCGAACTGTAATGGAAGTATTAAAAATTCCCCGATAGCTCAATCGGTAGAGCGAGCGGCTGTTAACCGCTAGGTTGTAGGTTCGAGTCCTACTCGGGGAGTTTTCCCAAAGCGTTGTAGGTAATAAATTTACAACGCTTTTTTGCGGATATAGAAAAAGTAGAATAATTAAACCTATTTATTTCTACGCAGAATGGCTCTGTCGATGTCGATATGCTGTCGAATTTCGATAGGAAGTTTGAGAGAGTTTGAGCATTCTGCGTAGATAGTGAACCACTTCTGTCTTCTCTAGCGTTCCATATCTTTAATAGGTTATCCCATTGAGAGACAACAATGTTTATGGTATTATTCAGCTTCTTTGTGGATGTATATATACTTAAGAAACCAAGGCGGAGTTAATTCTTTCTGAATATTGAAGCATTAGAGCGTTTTGTAAGATACGAACCACTCCGAAGAGTCCATGAGTGCGACTTTGGAGGTAGAAGTGGAACCATGCACTTAGAGGGGAAACTAACCTTGAACTTAAATAGAGTTAGACTTGTGTCTGACATCGACCTCAATGACTTTACCGGAACTGGATACTTAATACACTTAGAAGAAGTTTCGCTTGGTCAAAGTTAATTAAGGAGGCAATAAGGATGGATGCATGGATTAAGGATTTGATGGAAGACTTAAAAACCACAATGCGAAAAACAGAGTTTAGTGGTGTTGTTTCTTTAAATGGGCCGGGCTTTGATGGCCTCAT
The DNA here is from genome assembly GCA_028282745.1 of Sedimentisphaerales bacterium. Taxonomy (GTDB): domain Bacteria; phylum Planctomycetota; class Phycisphaerae; order Sedimentisphaerales; family Anaerobacaceae; genus JANQHJ01. The sequence goes on from JANQHJ010000051.1 coordinate 7,534, forward strand.
CGATGCGTTGGGTTATCGTAATGTCGCGGAAAAGTTACAAAACAATTCACAAACTCGTTTTGGCATTGCCTCCGGGACAAAGCTTTTCACAGCTCTAGGCGTAGGTAGGCTCATTGAAAAAGGTGCTCTTTCTTTTGACACAAAAGTCGCTGATATAGATAAAAGCTATTGTGGATTTGTGGATCCAGAAGCAACGGTTAAAGAACTACTCACTCATACTTCTGGAATTTTTGACTACTTAGATGAAGAAGTCATTGAAGACTACGAAAATTTCTATGTGAAAATTCCCTGGAACAAACTAGAATGCCCTACTGATTATTTTCCTTTATTTGAATTTGAAAAGAAGAAATTCAATCATGGAGAAAGATTTTCTTATTCAAACGGAGGCTATGTCTTTTTGGGGATCGTGATCGAAAAAATAGCGAAAATAAAATTTGTTGATTTCATGAAACAGGAAGTCCTTGGCCCCAGCAAAATGAGCAGAAGTGGTTTTTTTGCCTTTAACGATTTGCCTCACAATACAGCCCTTGGGTATAAAAAAAACACTACACAAACCAACGTTTATAATCTGCCAATATGTGGAGGTGGTGACGGAGGTATGTATACTACCTGTGAAGATTTGGAGAATTTTTGGAATGGCCTATTTAGTTTTGATATTTTATCTCCTGGGCTAACAAAAACATTTTTAGAGACAAAACACCGGTTTAATGAAAAGAATGGGTATGGATGTGGTGTCTACAAGCGGTGTGATGATTCTATCTTTAAAATTGTTGGTGTGGACGCCGGTGTCGGATTTGAGTCATCACACCTGCCGCAAAAAAAAATTACCATCACCGTTTTTAGTAATGTATCTTGGGGAGAACAGGCCGTCAGAGAAGTCATTGGGAATCATCTTCCATAGAGGAAATAAAATAATTGACGAATTACCTGGAAAGGGTAAAGACATGCGGACTGTTATATCCATGTTGCTACTGTTTTATGTGTCTGGTTGCCTTTATGCCAATGAGACAGTAATGAAGGAGCAATATGCTGACTTAGATGGAACCAGCCTGTATTACAAATCTGCTGGAGCAGGTGTGCCGATAATTTTTTTACATGGAGGGACAAGTACATCTGATTCGTGGAGATCCTATATCAACAAATTTAGCGATTCTTACATAGTAATTGCTCCAGATAGCCGTGGGCAGGGGAGAAGCTCTATAGGAAAAGGCCCTCTTACTTATGAGAGAATGGCAGGCGATGTTGTGAAGCTGCTGGATCATCTTAATATTGAGAAGGCTCATATTGTAGGTCATAGCGATGGTGGAGTCGTATCACTGCATCTACTGATTGACTATCCAGATCGTGTTGCCAGTGCCACACTTTTGGGTACACCTTATCATATTGATAACTATCCAGAGAATGCTGTTAAAGCATTGGAAGATTATGTTCAGGCACTTGCAGATTCTGATCCTGCTTATGACTCTGTCAAGTCGCGACATATAGCAGGTAAAAACCCAGGGAAATGGGCTACTCTTATAAACAAACTTGGCACTATGTGGAGAACACAACCGACCTTTTCTAAGGAGGAAATCAAGCTTATAAATACTCCTGTTTTAATTATTAAAACTGATCGCGATTTTTTTATTCCACCAAAAGTATTTGACCAAATGTCATCTTTAATCAAACATGCAAAAGTTAAACATATACCAAATGGCACACACAGCGTATATCGTAAAAAGTTTAAGGAAGTTTCATACGCGATTAATGAATTTATTAAATCAATTGAAGAAACAAATGCTTGCAAGAATCAAACTATTGCCGGATGCAATGCTAAAAATATGGCTCCGCCTATGGGCTGGAATAGTTTCGATTCCTACTCCTGCCATCTTTATGAAGAAGTTGCACTCAAAGAGCTGGATGTTTTCATAAAAACATATTCCCCTTACGGTTACGAATATTATGTTATCGATAACGGTTGGTTCGCTGAGCATGAACGAATCATTGCCGAAGGCTATCGTCTGCCCTTGCGCCAACACGCCATAGCTTCCGATGTTCGGATAAATAAATATGGTATCGTTCAGCCTTCAAAGGAAGGCTTCCCAAACGGATTCAAACCGTTGACTGACAAACTTCACGCTAAAGGACTAAAATTCGGCCTGCACATAATGCGAGGAATACCGCGCAAAGCAGTTCAGCAAAACACTCCCATTCAGGGCACTCCATATCGTGCCAAAGATATTGCCGACGTTAACGACACCTGCAACTGGTGCAACTACATGTACGGCGTCGATATGAACAAGCCTGGTGCCCAGCAATATTACAATAATCTTATCAAGCAATTCGCCGACTGGGGCGTGGACTTCATCAAGGTTGACGATGTAATTCACAAGCCCCGTGAGATAGAAGCTTATCGCAAGGCCATAGATAATTGCAGTCGGCCTATCACACTGAGCCTTAGCCCCGGCAGGGCTGCTGATGAGGACTTGGTCGAGGACATTTATTCACAGGCAAATATGTTCCGCATCGTAGCCGACGTCTGGGATCATCCGAAGTCCTTCAAGTACCATCTCGACCGATATAAAATCTTTGGCAAGTACAGCCGATCCGGTATGTGGGCCGACCTTGATATGATACCGTTCGGAGAACTTTGTCTTCTAAGGCGTAAAGTTAATTTCGAGGAATCCAGGAAACGTGGTCTCTCCGTTAAGGAAACTCGCTTCGCTGGAGTGAACTATCATTGGTGCCACTTTAACAAGGACCAGAAAGCTTTCTTCCTCGCTTTGCGTTCGATAGGCTGTAGCCCGCTAATGATTGGCGGTTCAATGATCTCGATGGACGATGAATCGCGTGATATGCTGCTCGATCCTGAATTCATCGCCTGTAATCAAAATAGTGTTCCCGGCAAAGTCATCCATGAAGATGGGCCATTAACAGTTCTCGCTACACAGAAAAAAGGCACCAAAGGCAAAGGCTGGATCGCTATACTTAATACCGGCCCAAAGAGTAAGACGCTGACTCTTACTCCCAAACTACTTGGTCACGAAAAGACACTTGAATGTCAACTCATTTGGGAAAATGAAGGATATAGCATCACAGAAAAGGGACACAAGCTGACTGTACCTACCTATGGCGGAATTTTCCTGAAATACCGCACGAATTAAACTACATAAAACAAATTATACGCTAAGGTTGGCCGGTTAACTTTCTCCACTTCGGCATGATCGCACCAGTCTCCTTTCGCCACGTCTTTAGATACGCATAGAGTTCATTAACTATCTTCGGTAGTTCTTCGCTGAGATCGTTTTTCTCACCAATATCTTTAGATAGGTCATAAAGTTCTAACTTACCTGTCCTGAATTTCTCTATAAGCTTATATTTGCCTTTACGGATAGCGCCACTGCTGCCGATATTACCACGATGCGGAAAATGCCAATATAATGCCTCTCGATCCAGCCTTCTGCCTCCCTTTAGTAGCTTGACCAAACTGAGCCCGTCAACCGCGGTACTCTTATCTGGGTCACCTCCACCGATTTCTACGAATGTCGGGAAAAAGTCCATGCTGATAACTGGTACCGAACACTTACTACCCGGTTTGGTAACACCAGGCCAGCTAATGATCATAGGCTCACGTATCCCGCCTTCATAAGTCGAGCCCTTATTCGATCTAAGCGGAGCATTACCATTTGTCCCGCCATTATCCGACATAAAAACAACAACGGTATTCTTATCCAACCCTTCTTTTTTCAAACATTCCAATAACTTACCTACCGATTCATCCAGAGCCGCAATCATCGCCAAATATTGATTGCCGCCATGCCTTGCCAGCAAGTCCTTACGCCCCTGATGTGGAGTATGCACCGTGTAATAGGACATATAGCATAACCACTTGTTATTTTTATTCGCTTTGATAAAACCTTTAGCCTCTTTCGTCAAACGATCAGTTAAATACTCACCCAGCTTGGCGTCCTTAGCAATGTCATAGATCTGAACAAATTCTTTTTTCTGATTCCTCGGCCATATGCGTTTATAAGGCTCATGGAAAGAAGGCGGCTGTCCGAAATTACTCGTCCCGACCTGAACATCGAATCCTTGCTTATCAGGATGATACGCTTCATACCCCAGATGCCACTTACCCAAAAAGCTCGTTTTATACCCAAGCTCTTTCATCGCCTCACCGATAGTTTTCTCTTCAAGAGGCAGCCAGTTACGCGTATCGATTCCGCTTTCAGTACTGAATTCCGCGTCGTTTGGCGGACGACCTTTATCCCATGTATCGCGCATCGAGGGAATGTGACATGTCAGCTGCAGACGAGTAGGATATTTACCAGTTGCGATGCTCGCCCTTGTCGGAGAACATACCGGACACGCCGCATAAGCATCCGTAAAGATCATTCCGCTTTTAGCCAGCTTATCAATATTAGGCGTTTGGATTTTCGGTTTATTACCTTGATAACCAACATCCGCCCAGCCGAGATCATCAACCACTAAAAATAGAATATTATTACCATGCATTTTTATACTGCTTTTAGACATCATTGCCTCTGTGCCCAATACCCTACTCGACAATGCCGCCACTGTTACTACTGCCGAACACTTCTTTAAAAAATTACGCCGATCGATTTGCATAGCTTCTTGTCCCTTTTTGTAACTGTTTTAACATCCTTCTTAACCATCCCCTTTAAAACGTCTCCTCTGGCGGCCGATGAACTCTCGACTTAAACGCTATGATGTCGGAGGCGTTGCTTAGTGCGGCATCATAAGTTATTTCACCAGCTTCGTAAAGACTAACAAGTGAATCGTCAAGCGAATGCATCCCTGACTTTTGGCCGGTCTGGATCACGCTGATTAACTGGTGCAATTCTTTTTCACGGATATGTTTCTTAACTGCCGGGTTCATCAATAACAATTCCGTAGCCAACTTCCTGCCTTTTTTATTGACTGACGGCACAAGCCTTTGTGACAATATCCCCTTAAGACTATTTGATAACTGTGTATATATCTGCGGCTGTTTACTATCCGGGAATATCGACACGATCCTCTCTGCCGTCAACGTACTGTTCGGCGTATGACATGTCGCGATAACTAAATGCCCAGTCTCTGCAGCTGTCAAAACTGTTTCCGTTGTCTCAAGGTCTCGCATTTCACCAACACATATCACATCCGGATCCTGCCTAAGAACGTGAATAAGCGCACTGGAAAATGACTTCACATCCGTATAAAGTTCTTGTTGAATAATTACTGCTAGCTTCTGTTGATGGATATATTCGACCGGATCTTCGATAGTAATTATCTTACATCGCCTATCGCTGTTGATAAGATCTATCATAAAATTCATCGTTGTTGTCTTACCGCTGCCTGTCGGCCCCGTTATCAAAACAAGCCCGCTGCTAAGCCTGCAAAAATCTTCTATCTCATCGGGCAGCAGCAATTCTTCTCGCGTCTTGATGTTAGCCATAATAGGCCGGATTGACATCTCAGGGTTACCCGCATGATAATACAGTGACACCCTGAACCTACCCAGTTCCGGATTCACTATAGAACAGCACAGCTGCCAGTTATGCTTGAATACTTTCTTCTGCTCTTCGTTCAATAATCCCAAAGCCAGACTCGCTGTCTCCGTCGGACTCATCGGCGCTCGGTTAGCCAGGATTATTTCACCGTTGATCCTGTACAAAGGCGGCAGTCCCGCGACTATATGTATATCCGACGCATTTTCTTTTCTCGCCAGTTCCAGTATCTGCAGCATTTCCTGCGAAAGATTCATCATTTTTTTACCCGCCGAATAATCTTCTAAAAATTCCTCGCTTCCCTGCTCGCTTAAATTCTTTTTTTGCTTCGATCCAGTCAGGCCGAAGCAGACAGCACTGCTCCAGCGACACCTTCGCCTGCGGCAATCCCATCTTACTTTGACAGCAACCCAGCTCATACCACGCCAGCGCTGATTTCGGCACTTTTTGGACAACGTCGTTTAAAAACTGTATCGCCTTGGAATATTTCCGTTTACGTCTTAACAACCTCGCGGCCTCTAATTTAATTACCGGATCCTGCTGCGCGCAGTTCTTCATAGCTTTGCTAATACAGTTCTCCGCCACAGCGCTCTTACGGTGCAGCAGTACCTCCGCCCGGCTAAGCCAAACTCGCGGCGTAACGTTCTCTTTGCTCACCGCATTATCTGAGAATGCGATTGCCTTTTCGTATTTCGCGTCACGCGAATAAGACACCGCCTTAAGAGCGAATAATTCCGAATGCTCCGGGAAAAACTCTAACGCCTTATCCGCCCACAATATCGCTTCCGGATACTCGCCCAATTCTATAAGAGCAACTATCTGCCCCGACCACGCATTAAAAAATGACGAATCTTCCTCGATGACACGAGAAAAATTCCGAAGCGCTAGCTCGAAATCCGCCGCGAACCAATACTGATAAGCCTTCTTATACAAATACTCCGCATCACGAACAGGCTCACCGCCGGGCCTTTTCTTAGGCTTACTGTCGCCGAATTCTAATCTTGTAAAACGGTCCATTAAATTATTCCTGCAAAGGCCCTCTCTTATGCAATGGTAGCCACTTCATATATGCCACACCTTTGATCTCATCAAAACTATATATACATATACTTTGTATCTCACCCTTTGTAATACTTCTACCGTGCTCACTAACATAGTAACCTAAAATTACAAAATACGAATCCTCGCTCATCTTAAAGGAAACTTCGCGTCCACGCAACCATCCTGGCACTGGATATTGCTTATTATCAAGCTTTCGCCTGTTAACCACAAAGAAATCTTCCTTTACCAAAATATATTCGCCCGGTAATGCTATTATTTGCCCGATCATCTCTGTATCTTCTCTTGCTCTTTCTGGTTGAATCGATACCAGATTACCTCTCTTTAGTGCCTCACTGCTGAACTGCTTATTTACTAAGAAAATATCACCTTTTTCAATATCCTGTCCGGGAATATCGAATGCTATATGAACAGTGCTCCGGTTCGAAAAAAGCATACTGCCAACCGTACGATACGAGAAAAATAAAAATATCAAAATTAAAAACGCGACCATCAAACGAGTAGTAAAACTCTTTGTTTCTTTGATAATACTGTGTCTCATGAATATCCACACGTGCAGACCTATAGCCAGCCCGATAAACAAAAAACCGATCTCGTCGGGTATGTGTAAAATTCCCGCTATCAGAAATACCACCCATAACAGTACCAGCCACCACACTTTTTTAAAACTGCCGCCAAGCAAATGCCCCAGCCCGGGAACAATATCTAAAGGTACTAATATCATTCTCCTTAGATCTACATTAATCTTGCTTAGCCATTTAATCTCGATATGCGGTATCAAATGTACCTTACGCATGTTTCTGAAAAATCCCCTGACAGGTCTCTTCCAGCTTGCCATTCGCGGAGGCCTATCCTTAACTGACGCTACTTTACCTTCAAGAACAGAGTTGCATTTAAAGCACCTCGTCTCGCCGGGGATATTTTCGAATTGACATCGAGGACATCTCATTTATTGCTCTTGCCCATGAAGTTCCTGCTCGAGATTGATACGAGCCTTTATCTCTGGCTCATATATCTCAGATGTGTTCTGCTGCTGTTTGACCTTGCCGATTATCTCTGTCAGCCATTTTGAATAGGCCAAACATGCCTTACCTTTCGCCCCCTTTACATGAACTTTTACTTCACCGGTCTTACTGATAGTTATATCTACTTCATGCTGTGCCATTTCTCAATCCACCCATCTGCGAACATGAATATGAATGTCGTTATCTTCCGTAACCTCTTCATTGACAATATTGAAATCTTTCAATTTTAACTCGCTCATTACCCTGTTATAAACAAAGCACTGCGTCATCTTCTCGGTAAACTGCTTCGCTATCTGCTCGAGCTCCTGTTTACCGTGTCCGGGCCCCTTTGCGCACACTGAACACCTTCCCCGTTCGTCCCGTTTAATTACTATTTCGACCGAACCTTTCTGTAAGACGATCTGTTGGCCGGTCCTCAGATTCTCACCGAGCACCTGGCTCTCTTTAAGCTCGATTTCCACATTCTCTTCGACCTCTACTTCAACATTAGCTGCCTGTTTCACCTCTTGCTCGACTTGCTGCCTCACTGCGAATCCCAGAGCAGATGCTGCACCAACCACCGCCGCTGTTATCACTGGCCAATGACTGATTATGATCGGCGTCAATATCACTACCGTACTCATACTTTGCCCCCTTTAGTTTTGAACCTTTATGTTTTGAATTTGTTCAGGATTTAGTTATTTGGGTTTAGAATTTCCTACAATTCCAGCTGTCTCGTTCCTTTCTCATCTTCTGCCGCTGCTTCAGGACTCGTTGCTAAATGTGCCCGTCCGGTTGACCACTTCCTGAGCCCTTCGATATCTTCACTCATTGTCTTCGACAAAGGCACCGTCTGCTTGATGCTATCGAGTAATCTCTCCGTCGTCAGAACTTTCTTTTCATAGAACACATTGAACATTCCGTTCACTATCGCCTCTTCGATCTCAGCACCGCTCAAGCCCTGCGAAGCGTGAGCTAGTTTATCGAGATCGAATTTAGATACGTCCATTTTTCGTTTCGCTAAATGCACGGTAAAGATATCCTTGCGCTCCTTGTAATAGGGAAGATCGACAAAAAAAATGTCATCAAACCTGCCTTTACGCAGAAGCTCCGGCGGCAAAGCACTGACATCGTTGGCTGTCGCCACTACAAAGACCGCCGATTTCTTCTCTGACATCCAGGTCAGGAATGTACTAAACACTCTAGCGCTCGTACCCCCGTCAGTAGAACCTCTACTGCCCCTCGATTCGCGAAACGCCTTATCTATCTCGTCTATCCAGAAGATAACAGGCGAGACCGACTCAGCAACCTGTATGGCCCGCCGCATATTCTGCTCCGAAGACCCGACTAAACTGCCGAACACACGACCTACATCGAACCGTAATAACGGCAGTTGCCATATATTACTGATCGTCTTAGCCATTAAGCTTTTACCGCAGCCCTGAATACCTAAAAGAAGAACACCTTTTGGCGCCGGCAATCCATAAGCACGAGCCTGATCGGAAAAAGCTACCGACCTTTTCACAAGCCAGTTCTTTAGCTCATCAAGGCCGCCTACCGATTCAAGTCTTTCCTCGCTGTTATAATATTCCAGCAAACCGCTCTTGCGGATTATCTGCTTCTTCTCCGTATTAATTATATTAAGACTCTTTTCATTGAGCCCGCGATTTTCAACTAATGTTTTAGCCAGAACATTCTCCGCCTCTGACAAAGTCAAGCCCAACAGTGCGTGAATTATCTGCTCCTTAACGGCAGGCTTCATCCTGACATTAAGCTTCGGATTATCCTTAACCTCCTTGACTATATGGAACAGAAGCCTCTCAAGGTCTTTCTCTTTAGGAAGGTCATAGTCAAGGATGGTCAAGTCTTTTTCCAGGTCAGGCGGCATCTCGAACATAGGGCTGACAATTATTATAGTCTTGAAAGTGTTCTTCAGCGAAGAAGCAACCTCTCTAAGCCGCCGAATAACCGCCATATTCGAGCATTTCAAAAACGGATGGAAATCCTTAAATACATACAATGTAGGATCGATATGCTCAATAACGTTACCCAACGCAACCAGCGGATCCTGCGTCGCCATATCCCTGTTCTTCTGAGACTGAATATTCGTTCCCGCAGCCACCAAACCCGTATTAACCGACCATTCCAGCACTTTCTTATCAAGCCGGTTAGCTATTTTACAGACCTCGTCCATCACACGCTGCTCTTCCCAGCTTATTACATAGATAAGTGGATACCGCGCACGTATCAATACCTCCAGCTCGCTCATCTTGGGCTTAGCTGTTTTATTGGCCTGTACTTGTTGAGTCGGTTTCGGTCCCTGTGCTTCTTGCATTGATGTTCACCTCCGGTAATTTTTCTTCACTTCCATCCTGACGATTAAGTGCCTCAGTTATACTCAGCATCTTCTCGTCCGGCCCGATAAAAACCACTCGCCCGTCACGAAGGATCCTGACCTCTAAGTCACCAGGCTTCTTTTCATATTTACGCTTATTCATTGTATCAAATTCAATTCTAATTCTCGGGCGTAAATTACCACCTGCTCATATTCGCTTTTATCAAGATACTTATTCGGTGTTTTTTCAGCTTTTACAGGCGGCGCATAATCGCCTCGCAGGCTGACTTTAATATCTTGATGATTCTCCGCTATCCAATCCAAGACAGGCTTACTGCAGCACTCGAAGTGCCCCGGCAGTACTAAATGCCGCAATATCAAATCCGACCGAGCTGCCGCAGAAATATTTTCCTGCACAATTTCAATATAATTGTTTGCGTTCAGCATATTAACCGCGCATTGATTATTACCGCACTTCAGATCAGCAAGATAAATATCAACAAACCCGTCCAGTGTTTCGAATAGCTCAGTACTGAAATACACATTAGAATTCAAAACAACCTTCGTATCGACCTTGACTCGTGCTAATACATCGAATATTCCATGCAGACTAAGTACCGGCTCACCACCCAGGAAATTCACTGATCTCGCCCCTTGCTCTTTACGCTCTGTGATTTTCAATGCGATCCGCTCTGCATCCATTTCCATAGCAGCCTTCGGTTCGGCGTTCCACTCCGATACACTACAAAACTCGCATCGCAAATTACACCCGGCCAAATAAATCTGATGCGATGGATTGATCAAACTTTCCTCGAATCGATGCAGCATCTCACGAAAGCAATACACCTTATCGTTTAATCCGCAATAGCCAACCTCGCCTTTGAGCCTGTTAACTCCGCACCTCCGCGGACAAAGACGACATTCGCTAAGACTCGCTCGCACCTTTTCCGCAAGGCCCAACGCCGTATTGTGACGCTCCTTTATCATTTCCCAAAGCCTAAATTAGTCGATATCGACAAAACCTCCCAGATCGCCGCTTCTTCTCTGCCGGCCTCCATAAGTCCTTTTTCGGGACTTATTCAGCCTAAGTTTTACATAGAAATAAGCAAGCGGAACGCTCAAGAGCCATATAAGCCCGATTGGTCTGGGTATATTAATTATTATACCGATCGCTATTAAAAGCATTGCAAAAAACTGAGCCTCGACCGTAGCGAAAATGAACAACAGTTTTTTGCCGCGATTAAGCAATCCGTATGCCGCGATTATCCCAAAAGCACAAGCCGCAGACCCGATTCCTAAAAAATTCTTACCCAGCACTGCATTGATTAGCACCCACAATATCCCGCAAACTAAGGCAAGCACAAGGTACATCGCTAAAAAAGCGCCCGTCCGCCAGTCACGCTCGATATTACTGCCCAGCAACAAAACTACCCATCCCGAGAATAAAAAGTTCCACGTAGAGCGCTCCATAAATGGGTATGTTACCAGTTGCCATATTTTGCCACTCATTATACCGCTTACACTGATAGCTAAATTATTAAAAACAAAATTTTGTGCGTAATGCGTTAAGATAAATCCAGCCACCATCAGCACCAGGAGAACCACAACGCCCTTGGTCAAAAGTTTAGTTACCGGTATGTGTTCGATCTCGGTGTGTATAATTCCCATAGCGATCAGCCCCCATAGTAACTATATTTTCGCATAATCATGCCTTCGCTTTGTCACCAGCTATTTTAAGAAATTTCGCCCCGAATTACCAGAATTTTATTATCTGCAAATAAATATAGCCAATAAGCGCTCTGTTGCCTGCCGGAACACTTATCAAGCCACACACCTTTATACTTACTGCTATAGCTTTTTTTGTCATTGCTGTAGATGTTACATAATTCGTGGACAAATTCTGTGCTATCTATGGTTAAAGTAATTTGTGATAATCTGTGTAAATTCGTGGCTAAACAACCCTCATAACCAACTAAAACGGCTATAGAACTAACACCCCAAATGATAGGTTTTTCAGGCCCTGAAAATTTTTTAAAAAAATTGATTTTCTTAGTTGACGAATGCGTCTTTTATGAGTAGATTAGGAGTTTTGGTTGCGGACAAGTGAAGAGCATTTATGACTTACTTGGCCGCTTCTTGTATCTCTGGACTTTTCAGGGATACCCCAAAAGTGAATATATCGCCGTTTTCGAGCCACTAGCGATGAATAACGAGCGACGAAATAGTTCTTTGACAAGTGAACAGTTAAACCTATTACAAGCAGCGAAAGTGCAGTCTGCTAAAACGGTTAGGCCCGTTTTAGCCGGACTTTTACAATTTTGTTAGAAGCACTTTCGATGCCTATATTAAACGTAAGTGTTGAGCTTTTTGAGATTCACCCCGTCCTGTTTTGAACAGCACTGGGCGGTAAAATCTGAAATCCTAAGTTCGAAATACGAAACAAATTCAAAATTCTAATTTCCAAATGTTCCAAACAGGTGTTTCGGTCATTGGTATTTCGATATTAGATATTGTTTCGGATTTTGAGTTTAGATATTAGAGTTTGCCCGTTTTGCTGTGCAAAACGGGGCGGGGAAAGTCATAAATCAAATCTGAAGGGTTTGATCCTGGCTCAGAACGAACGCTGGCGGCGTGGCTAAGACATGCAAGTCGAACGGACTGTTTAAATTTATTTAAATAGTTAGTGGCGAAAGGGTTAGTAATGGATAGGTAACGTACCCCGTGCTTCAGGATAGCCTCCCGAAAGGGTGGGTAATACTGAATGATATCATTTATCGATAGGGTTTCTGATCAAAGATTTATCGGCATGGGAGCGGCCTATCTCTTATCAGCTTGTTGGTGAGGTAATGGCTCACCAAGGCTAAGACGGGTAGCGGGACTGAGAGGTTGGCCCGCAACATCGGAACTGAGACACTGTCCGGACCTCCACGGAGGGCTGCAGTAACGAATATTGCGCAATGGGC
>JANQHJ010000083.1 GCA_028282745.1 Sedimentisphaerales bacterium
CTCAAAATAGACCCGGTTGTAAAGTCCGGTCAGTTTATCATGGAAACTGAGGTATTTTATTTCTTCCCCTCTTTTTTCCTCTTCGGTTATATCCCTGAAGACCAGTACAACTCCAATGACGGTATTATAATCCCTGCGTTTTTCACTTTTTGGGCCTCCAAAATATTTCTCAAAGAGATAAATATATACTTTAATCGGTATAACATCAATGTTTTTGTAAATTTAGACCATATAGAGGTATTTACGGGCTATTTAACTTTTTTCTGGATGGCTTTTTCGATCTTTTCATCTACCGCCAGACCCAATTTTTTAGCAGCAGTCAAGTGCTCATAGGCCTTGGGATATTCTTTGAGGTTATAAAAAGCTATTGCTAAGTGATAATGAGCCTCTGCCATTGCAGGTAAGTGTTTTATCGCATTTTCAAAGTAGGGTACTGAAAAATCATGTTTACCGAGATTGCCGTATGAAGCACCAATGTTAAAGCTGATGTTCGGATTGGACGGCTCGGCCTCGAGAGCGACTTTGTAATAATCAATGGCCTGGTCGTATTGTCCTTTATTGTAATATATTGTTCCAAGGTTGGCCAGTGCGGGTATCATGTCCGGCTTTACTTTAAGAACTTTTTTGTATGAGGCTATCTCCTGCTTGGTCATGCCGAGTTTGTTATAACACAGGGCCTTGCCGAAAATAGCCTGTACATCTTTATTGTTGACTTTAATTGCAAAGTCGTATTCTTTAATTGACTTCTCATATTTTTTCTGATCGAATAAAATATCCGCCTTTTGAGTGCGGATATCGCTTCTTTTGGGATTAATAGATATAGCTTCATTAAGGTAAACGATAGCTTTATCTAAAAGCTGTTTTTTCATATAGACGCCAGCCAGGTTTATATAGCCGCTCTCGTCATCCGGTTCCAGTTCGATAACTTTTTCGAAAGATCCCATAGCTTCATTGAGCCAATCCTTGCGCATATATGCATTACCGAGATTATTATAGATTTTGCTGTCCTCGCCGAGAATATCCAGGGCAAGTTCGTATTCATAAATGGCGTCATTTATTTTACCCTGATGCAGCAGTACATTACCTAAGTTAGTATGTGATTCTGCTAAACCGGGATTGATTTCTATCGCTGTCTCAAGAGCTATTTGGGCCTGCTCATAATCATCGATCTCAATATAAATGTTTCCGAAGTTATTGAACAAGCATCCTATTGATTCGAGCTTATTCAAGTTCTGCATATAAAGCGTCTCTTCCATGTCCAAAGCCGCGCAGTATTTATCGAGATAATATTCATCTTTGGGATTCGCACCGTTGCTGGTTGTCTCTATGTTGAAACGATTAATACCGTCATCATATCTGACAAAAAAATGGCCCGGCACAACCACGCCGTGCATAGGTAAGCCAAGCCTTTCGCATAGTGACAGGTATAGTATCGACAAACTGAGGCAATAACCTCGCCTGTTATCTATCACAGTATTAAGGAAGAGGTCGTTAGGGTCCTTAGCTTCTTTGACGGCTTTGAATTCAAGCTCTTCGAACAGGTACTCATTGATTATTGGGATAGCCCTGAATCGCTCTTTCAGATCAGCTTTCGCTATGCGGTCCTGCAGCTCATAAGCCATATCGTCAAGCTCGACCTGATATTTGACACCATGCACAAAATCCGACCATTGCTCGGCTATTATAAGGGCAGCTGTACCAATATCGACTTCTTCGGGTTCGAGGCGCAACATCTGCTCTATGCTGCGAACGTAAAGCCCGTCAATATTCTTATTAGCCAGGGGCTCAGCCGTAAAAGCAGCGGAACATAGACCAATTAACAGTAATATTAGAATTTTATATCTCATAAACACTGTAATATACTTCGTCTTTATAGCTATACTTGTTCAATTTGTGAACTGATTTCGGACGGAATTTCCGCTTTTTGAAGCCTGAAAAGGTCAATTTTTTGCCATTTATTAGTTTTAAACCGCCACATATTCGCCACCGCACCGAACAATATCTTAAAAACTCCCGCTATCCAGGGCCCTTTTTCTCCAAGCTGTGGGAAGAAATACACCAGCAAAAATCCGCCGCCGCCGAGTATGACTGTTGCTCCGAATATTTCCACAATTGCTAAAAATATCGTGTCACCAGCCCCCCTAAGTGCATCATGGTAAATTATCAGGATCCCGTCAAACAACTGAAAAAGTGCCGCAAAAATCATAAGTTGTACCCCGGAATTAATTACTTCCCGGTCTCCTTCTGCCCAGAACCTCATTAACGGCTCCCTGAATAGGAAGAAGAATAATCCAATAAAGCTCATATAAAGAAACGCTATCCTGACGCAATGATTTGTCTGTTTTATAGCATTGTCCTTAAAACCTGCACCGATAGATTTACCAACCGCTGCAGTAAGCGCCGAACCGACTCCAATAATGGGCATGAATGCGAATCTCATACAGGTCCATATCGCAACGGTTGCTGCTAACGGCTCTTTGCCGAACCAACCGACCAGGCCGAATAATATAAGCGTCCAGGCGCCAATATTGATCATAAAACCCAAACCGGCAGGGAAACCGACTCGAACAAAGTCCCACATTTTAGACAGATCGACTTTAAGATTTGTTCGCGAATAATATTGCGAATTGACGTTACCTCCGAGAAAAAAGATCAATCTAAATATTGCTCCGAAGCTTAATCCAATAAATGTGCCCCAACCTGCACCGGCGATACCCATTGCCGGAAAACCGAATTTACCGAAGATCAATGTATAATTGGCAAAAACGTTTATGATTTGCTGGATTACAGAACCGTACATGACCAGCATCGGCCGATGGATTCCTATAAAAAATTCATTGCAGCCCCAGATAAATATTAGAAGGAATTGGCAATAAAGCATTATACGAAAATATGTGACCTCGGAATTTATTATTTCCGCAGGTTGTCGCATCGTTGTGAAGATTGTCCTTGCACAAGGCCATAGGATAATAAGCATTAACAAAGAAAACAAAGTGCCCATATAGAACACCTGCCAGCAGTATCCTGAGCAGCTTTTCCTGTCGCCTCGGCCATAGCATTGACTTACAAAGGTATTAACGCATTTAACAATGCCAAGCATCAGACAAGAAGGAATAAAACTCATAATACCTGCGGGTAAAATAGCCGCCAGCTCATTTGTTCCCAGCTTGGATACCATTTTGGTATCTACGAATTGCATAATGGTAAAAGAGATAGTGCTTATGATCATTGGCCAGGATAACTTAAGTATATGGCCGAGCGAGGTCTCATGAGCAAGGCTGTTATTAATCAGGTTTTCTTTTTGTTGTGCACTCATTTTTCACAGATGCCTAACTTATCAGTCAGTTTTTGTTTGTCCATCCCTTCGATGCAGATCATTTTAACAGGATTTGTCTGTCCGCTTGTTATTGTTATATCGTTTCGCTTTACGCCAAGCTTTTTAGCCAGAAAATCCAGCAGGGCGGTATTGGCCTTTCCCTTTTCAGGCGTGGCGGCTACTTTTACTTTCAGCATTCCATTGAGCTGTCCTGTAATAGCCGTTTTACTACTGCCGGGTACGATCTTGGCTGTGAATAATAACGCCGAATTTGTTTCCTGGATTTCCATCTTTTCCTAAAAAAATATGCCCGAATACTGATCGGGCGCATGATTATATACATAAGGCCGATAAATTGGCAGTGAAATCAGTCGATATTTTCACGAAGATTCGAGCCGACAGCCATTTGAACATATTTTTCGACCTGTTCGGCAAGCTCGTTCAGAGAACCAAGCTGAAAATCCTCGTAATGACCCGGCACGAATTCCCCATTTAATGCTTTTTTGAATACTTTGACCCTGATGATGGAAGGCTGCTCAGCGGTCTTGCTGAAATCGCTCTCCTTGTGTTCCGATAATTCGATCCGCCAGTCCTTGCTGATAAACACAAGGCATTTGCCGGTATAAACGGCTGTCGGAAAATAATCTCTCAGTAACTGCAGCGTTTCCATTTAGTAAGTCTCTTGTTAAACCTTGCCTATAAGTTCTTTTATACTGGAAACTCCTTGTTTGAGGCAATAGCTTTCAATCCCTTTTATGATTTTTTCGCAGCAATCAGGCTCGACAAAGCTCCATGTGCCCACAGCTATCGCTGTAGCGCCGGCCAGAATGAATTCTACAGCATCGTTGGCAGTGCGGATACCACCCATCCCTAATATAGGTATGCCGGCGTCTTTAGCTACTTCGTTATAAACCTTGTTGACCATATAGACAGCTATGGGCTTTATAGCTGGCCCGGACAGGCCTCCGGTTCTGTTGGCTAATACTGGCTCTCTCTTTTCAATATCAATAACCATCGCTGTAAATGTATTAACCAGTGAAAGGGCGTTAGCTCCTGCTTCTATTGCGGCTTTTGCCATTTGGCCGATGTCGGTAACGTTCGGTGTTAGCTTTACCATCAATGGCTTTCGCCCGGCTGCGGTTTTGACAGCAGAGGTTATCTCTTTTATAAGGACTGGATCGGTGCCGAAGGTAATGCCGCCTTTTTTGACATTAGGGCAACTGATATTCAATTCGAAACCTGCAATAGCGGGCTCGTTTGATAATCTTTGAGCTACTGTTACATAGTCTTCAATAGTTTGGCCTGCAACGTTCACAAATATCGCAGGCTTCATATTCGATAGGATTGGCAGTTTCTCTTCGACGAATCTATCAAGCCCGATGTTAGCTAAGCCTATAGCGTTAAGCATACCCGAATCGGTTTCTACTATTCGCGGAATAGGATTACCCTTACGTGGCAGAGCGGAAATGCTCTTGGTGGTAAAGCCGCCGAGACTGTTGACATCCATAAAGTCGCCAAGCTCATCAGCGTAACCGCATGTCCCGGAAGCGGTAAAAACCGGATTAGCCAGTTTCAATTCTGCAAACTCAACCGAAATGTCAGTTTGTTGTTCCATTATTAAAGATTGTGGTGCTTCTCTTTACTTTCAAAGACAACCTCATTAGCATCAAATATAGGGCCGTCTTTGCAGCATAATTTATAAATCGTTTCATCTGAGTTAGCGGCTTTGCATTCTACGGCGCAACTTTGGCACAGCCCTATACCGCAGCCCATTCGGCGCTCCATGCTTATCTGGCAATCGATATTTTTCTCCGCAGCGATTTTTGTAACAGCTTCGAGCATCGGCTCGGGCCCGCATGCGAAAATTATTACATCCCGGCTTTGCCATTCATTATTATCCAGCCATTCCTTCACGCAACTGGTAACCAAGCCATTGAAACCGGCTGAGCCGTCATCGGTTGCTATTTGTGATTCGATACCATGCTGAGCGAATGCTTTGACAGGATAACCGATTCCGCTCGCGACTTCATCGAGCCTGCCTTCGAAGGGCAGATCAGTCTTGGATTTTGCACCTATAAAAGCTAAGGTGTAGATTTCGCCGTGTGTTTGATTCAGTGCTTTTCCAAGGTGCTGAATAGGCGGAGAACCCATGCCGCCGGCAATTAAAAGGGCGTTTTTCTTGTTATCAGGGATATTGAATCCATTGCCAAGCGGGCCGAGTATCTTTATTTTTTCGTAAGGTTTTAAAGTGGTTATCCTAAGAGTTGCAGGCCCGACCGCACAGTAAATAATATCTATTAAGGTGGAATCTTCTTTGATCCTGACATCGCTAAAGCTGAAAGGCCTTCTTAGGATAACATTTCTTTTGACGGCGTCTTGGAGGTCATCGGGTATCTGTCTTTCAGGCGGCCCGGCAATGGATGACAAATTTAGCTCAGTGAACTGCCCCGGCTTGGTTGCCGAAAAAGCCTTCGCGCCTTCACCACGTAGCTCAAGGGTCAATCTATAGAAACGAGGGCCAAACTTCTTATTGACCTTCACTG
>JANQHJ010000116.1 GCA_028282745.1 Sedimentisphaerales bacterium
TATTTTCACCGACTACGATAGCATCGTCAACGACGATACCAAGACAGACAATGAGTGAGAATAAGCTGAGCATATTTACCGTGATGTCGAATATCGGCATCAGCCAGAACGCGCCCAAAAACGAAATCGGAATTCCCATCGTTGTCCAGAAAGCCAGCTTGAGGTCCAAAAACAGGGCAAGACAGCAGAAGACAAGAATTAGTCCGATCCTTGCGTTTTTTAACAATAGTTGCAGACGGTCCTTGAGTATCTGCGATTCGTCTTCCCATGTGCTGAGCTTGATACTGTCGGGCAGGTACTGTTGCTTTTCCTTTATGTATTCTTTGACAGTGTTAGTAATGACAACGGCGTCCTGATCACCGATACGATATACTTTGATGTAAGCAGCCTTTTCACCGTCGAAGATTGTATAGAGATCGATGTCTTCGAAGTCATCTTTTACGGTAGCGATATCGCATAGCCTGACAAAAGTCCCGTCGGGACGAGTTAATACAATAATATCTTCAAATTCCGGGCCGTAATATCGCTGTCCTTTTGTGCGGACAAGTATTTCTCCGCCTGTGGTTTTTACCGAACCGGCTGGTATGTCGAGAGATGATTGCCTGACAGTTGCCGCAACCTGGTCAAAATTCAGGCCGTATTGCCTGAGATTTTTTTCAGAAATTTCTATGCTGATCTCGTAAGGCCTGATGCCGGCGACGGAGACAAGGCTTATGTCATCCATAGCGGTAAGGTCGTCACGAATCTGATCTGCAATGGACTTTAAAGTTTTTTCGGTGGTGTTGCCGGAAACCATGATGCTGATAACTTTACTTCGTGTGGTCAACTCTGTTATTTCAGGCTCTTCTGTTTCTTTCGGGAAAGTGATTATCCGGTCAACCTCGGCTTTGATGTCGTCGAGCACTTCCTTAGTGTCAGCGTATTCATCGACTTCAACGAGAACAGTTCCAACGCCCTCGGAGCAATAAGATGTCATTTTTTTAATACCGTCAACGCCGCCGATTGCTTCTTCGGTGCGCAGAATGACACCCTTCTCGACATCTTCCGGCGAGGCGCCGAGATATGGAATCGTAACCGTGATCATATCGATACTAAGGTCGGGAAAGACCTCCATCGGGATGGTGAAAATAGTCAATAAGCCCGAAATAACTATGAACAGCATTAACAAATTGGCCGCGACATGATTAGAAGCGAACCAACCGAGCAATCCCTTATTGAATTTAAGATCAGACATTTCTTAGCGTCTCTAATTTAATGACTTAATATAATTTTTAATAATTAAGAACAGATATATGTCATCTCGTTTCTATATATTATAAATTCTCTATTTCAGTTTCTTCAGCTTGTTTAATTCTTATGCTCATACCATCTACTACCGCGTCGAGCGGGCTTGTGATCAACTGATCTCCGTCGTTTAATTTACTGCCCGTATAAATGAAATTCTTATCGGTGCGGATTATGTCCAGTTTTTTCGTATGCAGCTTATTGTCATTGAACAGCCAAATTTCATTAGTATTGTGAACGGTGTCTCTCGATACAGCGAAGGCATCTTTTAGCATTTTGCCCTGTATCTGTATTTCAACGAATAGACCTGGCAATAAAGCGGTTTTAGTTTTGAAAGGCTCAGGCACTTCGATAACGACATAGACCAATCTACTTTTTGTGTCGATTTGACCGACGGTACGTTTGACATAGCCTTGCCATGAATGCTCCTTACCGGCAAAGTCGGCTTTTACTATTACATCCGAGCCTTGTTTATTTCCGTTGGCTGCATCAGGTATATCGAACCAGGCAAGCTCTTTATCTTCGAGCGGAACCTCTATCTCTATCGCCTCAATTCCATAGGCTTTACCAACCGGTTGGCCTGTTGCAACGAACTGGCCGAGGTCGATAGTTTCACTTACTATCCTTACATCGATTGGTAGAGATATACTTGTTCGTTCGAGATTCAGTTTAGCCGTGGCAAGCGAAGCCCCGGCGGATTCGAGCAGGGCATGGGCTTGTTTGATCTGCGGTTTTCTCAAAACAAGCGGCGAGTTCGGCTCTGTCCCGGGATGAAGCTGCCGCCATTCCTCGATAGCGATCTCGGCCTCTGCCTGTTCCATTTCGAGTTTGACTTGCGCGTCGGCAACACCAGCCTTGGCCTGACGAACCAGCAGCTCATAATCTCTCGGATCGATCTTAAGAATTTCCTGCCCGGCTTTTATAAAACCGCCGGCTTTGAATTGCGGATTGACTGAGACGATTTTGCCGGAGACCTGCGGGACTATTTCAACCTCGACCTTCGCCCGGGCTGTACCGTAGCCGGTTACGATCATTTGCAGATCCTGCTTTTCTAATGTAGCTACCTTTACTAATGGAGCAAGTTTTACAGGCTCCACCTTTTTTTGAGGAGGCTGAAGCTTTATCCACGTCGTTACAATTGCAATAGCGCTGAATATGATTATTAGAAAGACGAAAGCCTGTTTATGTTTTTGCGGGAATGTCCTGATGAATTCCCATATCTTAGGCGGCAGAGCTTTGAGTATATTTAGTATTTTTTCTATTTTTGGGTTCATTATCCTTACCTGTTATTGTTAGAAGAATAAAAAGCTTTTCTTTTTCTCTGTTTTATTTTGTTCGTTGGTATTTTTCTGCTGTGGATCAGTTGTCCAGTCTCCTCCAAGAGCCAGGAAGAGGTTTACCCTGTTAGTCCAGAGCTGCCCTTTTAGTATTGCCAGTTCTTCTTCTGCAAATCTTTTTCTTCTTTCAGATTCGAGTACTGTCAATATACTTTCCACTCCCCTGCCGTAACGATCCCTTGATAATTCTTCAGCAGCGTTAGCTTCTGTGAATCGAAGCTGGACTTGCTTTAGCTGTATTTTTAATTTTTGTTCTGTGACAAGAGCGTCCTCGACTTCTCTAAGAGCTGTTAAAATAACCTGTGCGTAATTGGCCGCGAGTTCCTCGTATCTTGCCTTTGAAGCGTCAACGGCGGCTTTTAGCTGACCGCCCTTGAATACCGGCTGGGCAAGGTTGAATATCAGCGAATATACTTCAGCTTCGTGACGGAATATGTCGCGCAATGTATCAGCCGAACCGCCGTAAGTTCCTGTCAGTGTTAGGTCGGGGTAAAGCTGGGCTATGCTGACACCTATTCTTTCACTTGCGCCTTTTAATGCCATTTCCGCGGCGATGATGTCAGGCCTGCGGTCAAGAAGTGCCGCCGGCAAACCAACAGGGATAGCCTCTAAGTTGGGAAGGTCGGCTAAGGTATCGGGCAGCATTGGTGCCGAGCCAGGGCGACGGCCTAACAATACATCAAGTGAATGATGAGCAGTTATTAATGATAGTTCAGTGCTCGTTTGCAGTGATTGTGACGCAGCCAGGTTTTCACGAGCCAGCCTGACATCAACCGGCCCGACAAGGCCTTGTCCGTATCTTCGTTCAACAATATTAAGTGTTTTTTTCCTGCTCTCGGTATTAGCTTTAGCGATATCGAGCCTTCGTTGTAAGGTTGCGATGTTGATTCTCGAATTTATCGCGCCGGCAATGATCGTATTTGTTAATGCCCTTTCATTTGCTTCGGATGCGAGCAGATCGGCCCATGCCGCCCTTTCAGCTCGGCGAAGTTTGCCGAAAAGGTCGAGAACATAAAACACAGAAAAATTCTGTGTGTAGGTTGTGGTCATAGCGCTCATTCTGCCGCCACCGAAATCGAAAGATGTTTTTCTTCTATCCCTCCCAAAGCCGTAAGAAAGCTCCGGCAGTTGTCGCCCTTTTGCTTCGGCGAGTAATGCTCTTGACTGGAGCACTCTTGCAGCTGAGGCTTTTAGGTCGTAATTATTTTCAAGGGTAGTTACTACTAACCCGGTAGTTGTATCATCGCCGAATCGCTGCCACCAGAGATAGTCCGGACTAAGTTCGTTGACGTCCTGTTTGTGATCGCCTGCATTGAAGAACATACCATTATCAACTGCGGTGCCGGGCCGTTTGTAGTTTGGGCCGACCATGCAGCCGCTTTGAATTAGCACCGCGGTGAGCAGTAAGCCTAAGCTTATTGTTTTTACTTTATTATTCATTACTTTTAGCCGCCTGTTTGATACCGTCGGATGCGAATTGAACCAGATGATCAGTTAGTTTATCGACATTTAAACCTTCTATTATATCGTGATATATGTCACTAAAAAGCAGTGGATGAATTATCATACCCTCGAGAGAGAAAACACAAAGCATAGCTTTTTCTTCATTAAACGCCGGGAATAAAGTCATAAGGGCACGTTGTATTGTAGATAGAAATTCCTTTACGATCTCGATGCCCTTAACATCTTTCTCGAATTTCGGGTTCAGGCATTCACGGATGGTAAGTTTGAGCATTGGAATTTTACTTTCCTCGGAATGAGTTTGCTTCAGTGTATTGCTGACGAGAGAATAGATCAGCTTTTCCACGGTTGGATTTTCCAAATTCATCACATCTTCGATGCTCTCCCTGTAGAATCCGAGAACCCATTCGAGATGCCTTATGAACATGGCCTTATAAAGCTGTTCCTTACCATTAAAATGATAGTTCACAGCAGCAACATTACAGCCTGCCTCGGCGGTCAGATCTCGAACAGTGGTGCCGTCAAAGCCGTTTTCGCAGAACAGTTTCTCGGCGGCATCAAGCAACCTGTCTTCTACATTACACTTGTTACAACTGTTTTTTAGCTGAAAATCGTTTTTTTCTGTGTTTTCGATAACCATTGTTACTCCTTTAAACTATCGTTTCAAACAAAAGTATAAAACAAATGTTTTAATCGTGCAAATTTTTTTACGAGAAAAATTGAAAAAAGTGCGGATTTTTACAACAAATTACACAAATTGACACAAATTAGGGCTTTAAAATGACCAAAATGCGTGTTTATAGGGAGATTTGCGCATAAAAAAAGCCGGTTTAACCGGCTTTTTTCTTATCTACCTGATGTTTTAGTCTATTTAACCCCACCGTGGATGTTCCAGCGGTTTGACCGGCCATATACCTTACGAACACCCGGGCCGTATGGCTTAAGAATCGATTTTACGCCATCTTTTTCAATTTCAATTTCACAATGTACCTGGAAACCGCCAACCCCGGGAGTTGGATGGGGTATCGGCTCATCAATTGAGACTATCTTCAGGACATTTGTGCCCTGCCAACGCTTCTGGATCATTGCCGCCGGTATGCCTGAATAAATCTGTCCGGCCTTGGCATAATCTTTTGCGATCAGAGCCTCATAAAACTGACGAACTGCTTCTTTGGCAATCTCTTTGTCTGAAAGATTGCCCTGTTCAATACCGACATTACCAATTGTCCAGTCGAGCCTTATGACATCTGAAGGGACATCATCTAAGGCAAACATTTCAGGAGCGATTTGCTGATTGTAGTCGAAAAATTCCGTCCATCCCAATAATTCGTACTCGTTGTTATTATTAAGGACGTAATGCTCCATTGCATTTACCAGTTTAGTAGCCTGATCGACGAATAGAATTGTGCGATCAATTTTGTATCCTAAATCTTTGACTTCTTGCGAGTTTGTAGATGTAATGATAATTGGTTCGCTCTTTTTCGAAGGTTGATTTATCTTGATTTCAACGAGGCCCTGTTTTTCAAGGTTAGCGAAATTCTGTACAGCCTGTTTCGGATCGAATGCCTGTACTACTTTTGACATCTCATTGGCAAAACGTTGTTCATTAAGAATTACAAGCGTATTCTTTTTCTTGTTCCATACCTTTGCTTTACCTTCCTGCCAGACCGTTACTTTTTCTCCATCGGCAGGAGATTCCCATTCGGGCATATGAGCCCGGATGTTTTTAATTTGACTGCGTTCATCGAATTCAAGCCAGAATTCTTTCGGCTCCTCCATGCCTTCTTTATAATCTTTAATATGTAAATAACGGACACTGTGGCTTGCCTCGATTGTATGTTCAAGGGCGTAGGCCAGTTGTGTTGTTCTATCAAAAAAAGTTATGAGTAATGCCGCAACTAATATGATAGCTGCTGCTGCGGCAAGTTTTGTCAATTTTGCATTCATGATGAATCTCCATATCTGTACGTGCCGAGTATCTTGGCGCGTTCGTTTTAACTGTTGTTTTGTTTCGCGAAGTATTCTGTTCATAACGCTATTCTCGAGGTTTACCTGCTGAAAATTCTCGCTGCGTTGATTTAATCTTTGCTGCAGGGCGTTAAGCTCGTCAAACTCAGCCTGACACTGCGGGCAGTTACCCAGATGCTCTTTGATAGAGGCGGTTTGCGTTTCTTCGAGTAGGCCTTCTGTATATTCAACAAGTAATTCTTTGCATTGCGGGCAGTTCATTATTGCACCTCGCTTTTCTTTTGCTTATTCAGCAATTTACGTAACTGTGTATATGCTCTTGAGAGTGTTTTTGTAACGGTGCCGATTCTCATGTTGAGTATATGAGCGATCTCTTTACATGACCGGCCGGCATAGAACCGAAGTAGTATAACTTCTCTATAACCATCCGGCAGTTGAGCTATAGCTTGCTCCATTTCATAGTCTTCGCTGCAATCCTGCATTTCAGACTGATCCTGTAATTGTGAATCAGGCAGCTGTTGGAACCGATTTTTAGCTCGCATTTGCTCTTTGGCTACACGGTCGGCGATGCCTATTAGCCATGACTGGAAAGAATCGGGCTTTTTTAATGTTTCCAGTGCGAAATAGGCCCGTACAAATGTCTCCTGGGCGGCTTCTTCGGCATCGGCTTTGTTATTTAGCTTACCAGCCAGGTAGGCGGTGACGGGCCATTGGTGATTTGCAACTAAATGGCGAAAATCGTCAGGATGGCCGTCTAAAGAACGCTCGATATAATATTTGTCAGTTTTCACATTACACCTCAAATTCTATAAGAGAATCCGGTTTCTCAATATATAGTGCAATTGAGGAGAGTTTTGCGACAGAAAAAATTGAGTGAGAAATAAAAAAAGCCGGGTTTTAAAGCCCGGCCTTGGTGTCTTACTTTTGATATTAACTTATTTGGGAGAAGAAGGTGCGTCCAATTTTGTATAATTATCGGGAATATCCGGCTCGAAGATGCTCTCGTCAAATTCAGCACCCCATTCAATTCTGCTTGTTTCAGCCTTTATGTGAACATCGGTATAGTTCGTCATTGGTCCTTTGTTCATTACAAAATCAACCTCGATTTTTGTCGGCAGTTTTGTCTCGATATCCACCCAGAGCTTCCATGTATTATCGCCTATAGGAAACATTCCGTTGCTGACTTCTGCCATTTCGGCCATGGCTTTTGGGTTTACCGCCATGAAGCCTTCAACTTTTCCACCGTCAATTTCTTTTTGGCCGAGTTTCACCGTTTCCGATTCTGTCACGATCCATTCGACGTAGCCTTTTGCGTTAAAACCCTGCTGTAATTCGAGGGTGGTATTATCCAAATCTATTACAAAATACTTTTTAGGCGGGTGAAGGACTACAATTGCCTGTTGCTTTTCCCTAAGAAGATATACAGTTGTAATAAGATTGCCGCGTTGGTCAAATTGTTCTTCTACGGCGCCATATTCGGTCGAAACATATTTTTTGACGTCGGTAGTCATAAATGGCTGATCCTGTCCAAGGATAGTCATAACACGGCTTTCATACTGTATCAGCGTATTGTATTCTTTGACTTTTTCGATTACTTCGGCCAGTGCGACTGAAGCATGTCCATTTAGAAACATTATAGCTATCACAGCCGCGATAATGACCGCAGCGGCGGAGCTAAGTTTTGTTATTCGAGCTTTCATAATTATTCTCCATACATTTATTCTATCTGAAGTCGAGCCAGCATCCGGTTGTTGTAAGTTTTCTAAAGCGTCGCCAAGGATCCTGTTATCGACATCGGATTCGACATTAACATTTGCTTCTTTAAACAGGTTTTCAATTTTATCTGACGAATTCATTTTCTTACCTCTACGTTCATTATTGAACGAAGTTTTGAAATACCATATCGGTATCTTCCTCTGATAGTATTGGCTGAAATATTCAAAGATCGTGCGATAGCGTTAAAAGACATTTGGCCATGTATGTGCATCGCTATGACCTCTCTCTGTTTGATGGGTATTTCGCTAAGAGCGGCTGCTAATTGCTTTAGCTGTTCATTACAGATTATTCGTTGGCTCGGCTCGTTGGAATCGGTCGTATCGTGGCGGTCGTTGTCTAAAGAAATATTATTGCGGTCTTTTCTTTTGAGCATATCTCGTATGCGATTGACAATACATGTAGCCAGATAGCCCTTTAACGAACTTTTGAGCTCGAATACCTGAATTCTCTTGGCGAAATTCACAAAAACATCGTGCAGAGCGTCTTCAGCCATATTTACATCATGAGAAAGAGCGACAGCCAGTATCAGAAGATAATCCCTGTATTTCTCGTAAATTCGGCTAAGGGCTTCCGCGGAGCCTTTTTTGCAGTTTTTTACGAGTATTGCGTCTTTCATATACCAGCCTTTAATTCGAACGTTCGACACTAATAGAACGATTAAAAGGGATAGATGGGTATAAATAAAATAAAAAAAGCCGGGCTTTTTATGGCCCGGCTTAGTCTATATTTAGTCAGAAATGATTATTCAGGCAGCAATCTACAGCAGAGGCCGGAATAGCCAAGTGAATTCTGGATTTTCAGTACGAGCTGGTTCTTGCCTTTTCTTAAAGACACCGGCACGCGGTCATTGTCGATTCCAACAGTTCGGTGCATCCAGGTTTCATGAATCAGTTCTCCATTTAGCCAAACCTTGACTCCGTCATCTGAGCCGATGCCCAGAATACCTTTTTTGTCTTCGGGCATGTCGATTTGGGCCCAAACATAAGATATTGTGTAGTTGTTGTTTCCTTCGGTCAGTTGTGAAAGGTCGATAATACCGTAGTGGGATTCCAACATTGCCCATTCATGTTCAACGCCGTCGATATTTACCGTAGGTTCAAAATTAACGAAATTGAGGCTGTCGGTATGAAAGGCAATTTTATGTCCTTCATCTGAATTCAAATCGATGTCGCCGATTGACGGATAAGGCAAAGGGCCAAGAACAAGCCAATTTTTCATGAATTCGCCCGGTTCAAGGCCATTATATGTAACTGCATCGAGACCGATGTTATCGTAGGTGACAGCTATTTCACCTCGCGCTGGTATTACGAGGAATTCCATTCCGCAGATAGCCCACATGTCAGGCTCTTCTACTTTTATTACCTTTACCATCCAGGCATCAAGCTCATAATAGGCCCCGTTAATTTCCACGAGTACTTTGCATGAACATAACATAGCTTCAGAATCCGGGTCCGGGTCTGGATATGCAGGCCCAACTGAAACTATCTCTATTAGATTCACGCCTTTTGCTAATTGTTTGATCAGAGAACCGGGGGCTGCCATGTATAATTGTTCGGCCTTGGAAAAATCTTTCGAAATTACTGACTCGAAAAATTGTCGTGTGATTTCCCGGGCAATTTCTTCATTAGTCATATCGCCTTGAGGTAAAGATTCTTCCAAGTCAGTTATATCAACTACATTTATATCTTCAGGCAATTCTTCGGCAAGGCTAAACATGATCGGATCGATTTCCTGGTTGTAGTCAAAAAACTCCGATGTTTTAACGTGGTGATACTGCCCGCCCCCTAACTTGAATTTTTCTATTTTAGTAACGAGTTTTGTTGCCTGGTCAATATATAGAACTTTTTTCCATTCCTCTGACTTGCTGCCTTGTGGATAAGTGACGGTGACTATGATAGGCTCTCTCTTATCCTGTGGCTCGGCAATATCCAGGGTTATTTCGCCTGTTTCTTGTTGCTGATATAATCTTTCAAAAAATGCTTTTGGTTCGATTTGCAGCAAATCATACCCAAGAATTCCTCTTGAAATGCCCTTACCCCTGAGAATAAGATTGAGCCACTTGAGCCATGTTTGTAAATTATCATATTCCCCGACAACAACCACGGGGCCGACTTGCTCACCAACCGAATCCGCCTGGAATCTCATCCTTTCAATATTTCCGTATCCATCACATTGAAGCCATAAATCCGACGTTCTCGTATGTTGGAAAATCGTTTCATGTTCCCTGATGTGTACGTAGCGTATTGAATTATATGCTTTTATAGTGTCCTGTAATGCGTAAGCAGTAGGTATTACAGGGCCTCCAATTTGTGATAAAATAGCCAGGCTGATCGCAATTACTGCAGCAGCGGCGGCGCTTAGTTTTGTTATTCGTGCTTTCATAGTTACTCTCCATGTATTATTTTCAGGCTGGATAGTTTTTTCTTTGGTAGTTTTTTCATGGGCCCGAATTAGTTCGTTTAGTATTTGCTCATCAGCATTCTGGTTGGTACTGATGGTCGCATCTTTGAAAATGTTTTTTATATTATCTGCGGAATTCATTTTGTAACCTTTCCATTTAATAATGACCGCAGCTTTTCTAATCCGTATCTGTATCGGCCTTTAACTGTATTGGCCGAGACGTTTTGGATTTGTGCAATCTGTTTGAAAGTCATTTTACTTTCAATCCTTAGTGCTACGACTTCTCGTTGTTCATTCGAAAGTTGAATCATTGCACTGCTTAGGAATTTTAGCTGTTCGCTAAGAATAGCCCATTGCTCAGGGCCGGGTAAATTTGATACCGTGCAATCCGCATCGGTCAATCCCACAACAGCTTTTCTTGCCGAATCACGTCTGTAATTTCTGATCCTGTTAACCAGGCTTGTTGCGAGATAACCTTTCAAATTACCGCGAGGCTCAATTCTGTTTATCGACTTCGCAAAGTTGAGAAATACGTCGTGCACACAGTCTTCAGCGGTGCTAATGTCATTTGTCAGCACAACAGACAGCTTGAGCAAATCGTTTTTGTACTTTTCATAGATCCTTCGCAGGGCTTGTGTATCGCCAGATTTGAACCTGCGAATAAGCGTTTTATCTTCTAAAATCATAATTTTGACCGGTCTGAACAACGTCATTCATATATTACACACCAGCAGGAGCTATTTGGGTATAAAAAAAGCCGAGCTTTTTATGACCCGGCCTTGGTTTTGATTTAAGGTAATAGTTTATTTTTTTAGGTATTTAGTCAAATCTATCATTTCATAATCGTCTGGAATATTCGGCTCGAAGATGTTCGGGTCGATTTTGGGGCCCCATTGAAAGTCATAATCTTCTATTTCCAAATCTATCTTTCTGCCTGATGTCAGCATACTTTCACCCACTGTCCCTGTGGTAAAACCCTTAATGGGCATCTTTGTTTTTACGTCTATCCATAAACGCATCGAGCTTTTTTCTACGGGGAAAAGATTCGGGTATTCCTTGCCGAATTGCTGGAAGATAGACGGGTTAATTATCTCAAAGCCCTGGCACTTTCGGCCGTCAATTTCTTTTATGCCGAGGTCCGTGTATGGGTCTACAAGAAACCAGCTGACAATACTCTGGGGGTCGAGATTTTTGAGCTTCTCGACCAGATCGGGATAAAGGGGTACTTTCACGTATTTCTTCCAATCTGGAAATGTCATTATGATCCCTTGCTGTTCTCTTAATATGTACATACGATACATCAGCTTGCCATCGAGATTGTATTGCTCCTCGACAACACCATGGCCGGAAGATACGTACTTGATTATATCTAATGTGATAGGCTCGTCTTGTTCTGTAATTCCATAGACAACACGTTTGGCCCGATGTATTACAGTGTTGTATTGTTCAACTTTTTCGACGACATCGGCAATGGCCACAGATGTCGGCCCGGAAAGAAGGTACACGAGCGATATGAGCGCGAATGTAAAGATCGCGGCTGTACTTAGTTTTGTTATTCGAGCTTTCATAATTATTCTCCATGCACTCGGCGAATTAGCTACCGAGCGTTTTTGTGCGTTGATAGCATCAGCCAGGATTTTATTATGTATATCCGGCTTAGCTTCGAAGTTAATGTCTGTAACTGCTTTTTCTATTTTATTATTATCTGCCGATCTCATTTTATACTCTTTTTTTATTCTCTGTGAGCTCTGTGGCTAATTAAACCTGTCCATTTAATATTGATCGCAGTTTATCAATTCCATACCTGTATCTGCCGCGAACTGTATTGACCGAAACGCCTTGTGTTTTGGCAATGTCGTTAAACTTCATACCGGCTTTTAACCTAAGGACGACCACCTCTTTCTGATCATAAGGCAGCCGATCCAAAGCCGTGTTAATAATTAACGCTCGCTCGTTGCAGATTATATTCTCAAGTGGCCCGGACTGCTTCGCCGTAATAGATATTGTCTCGTCCATTGGTTGAATGTTCTTTTTGGTTGTGCGTATCTTATCGCGAGCACGATTTACCACGCAGGTCGCCAGATAGCTTTTCAGATTACCGCGGATCCTGAAGCTGCCCGACGACTGGGCGAACTTAACGAAGACATCATGAAGTATGTCCTCGGCAGAGCTTGTATTATTTAAAAGAGCCATCGCCAATGTGAGCAGAAAATCAGCGTATTTCTGGTAGATGCGCGCAAGAGCGTTGCTGCTGCCTTGCTTGAACCTGATTTTCAGTAGCTCGTCTTCAATCATTGGCTATATCGTACGATTTTCCATACCGGTTAGTCTATATCTATCACGAATACAGACGGCATTTCAGTATAAGAAAAATCTTATCTTTGTGCTAATTTGTTGTATTTATGCTTTAGATGTGCAGAAATGATTATTTGCCATAAGCTTCGTTGGGATCGTACACTTTTTCGGCGATGAAATCCAACTGAGTGCTATCGTCTCTATTAACCGCGCGATAAAAACATGATTGGTAACCAACGTGACATTGCCCGGCGTCAACTTCGACTTTCAATATCAAACAATCCTGATCACAGTCGGCGAGGATTTGTTTTACTTTCTGGACATGGCCTGATTGCTCACCCTTTTTCCACAGCTTCTGACGTGACCGGCTGAAGTATGTAGCTATTCCTTTTTCTATCGTAAGCTTGAGCGCTTCTTCGTTCATATATGCAACCATCAAGACCTCGTTGGTCTTGGCATCCTGGGCGATAGCAGTAATAAGACCGTTGCTGTCAAATTTCGGACGGAATTCGGTACCCGATTCGATCTTTTCGTTAGAAGCTGACAATTTATCATCTCCATTTAATGGTTCATAATTTCTTTGCTTTGGGCTAATTTAACGGGTATTATCTTCGACGACAAGAATTTTTACTCAAACTGACTGTTTTGTTCCAATGTTGAAGCCGGCTATGTCGGCAACTGATTTAATTAAAAGGAATTACCGTTGCTTAAATCCAAAACCGGCAAGATCATATCTTATGTACTACGTTTTGGCGTAGCAGCTGGGGCGCTATATTGGGCATTTCGTAATGTTGATATGAAGCAGGTCGGTGACCAACTGCTTGGTCTCAATAAGCTGATCATCATTATTGCGATAATCACCTGGCTCATTAACCAGTTTGTTTTTGTTGCCCGCTGGATATTATTGCTGCGGGTTCAGGACATCAAGATTAGTTACTGGGCGGCATTTCGTTTGCATTTTCTTGGCATATTTTACAATAACTGTCTTCCGGGAGCGGTTGGCGGTGATTTTATACGTGCCGGCTATGCTACCACTCATACGGACAAAAAAATCGAAGCAGTTTTGAGTGTATTTGTTGACCGCTTTGTCGGTATAACAAGTATGATATTAATGGCTTTGATTTGTTATAGGTTTGTACCAGGAAACTCGCAAAAACAGCAGGCCGATAAAGGTTTTATTGCCACTATTGCAGGTTATTGGTGGATCTTTGCGATAGTAGCGGGCTTGATCCTGCTGGCTGTTGTAGTTTTCTGGAGCCATCCTAAGGGTAGAAGCCTGCTTAAAAAATGGGTTTCATTAGCATGGCACAAGGGTGGGGCCATATTAATAAAAGCAAGAAAAGCAATGCTGATCTACTGGAATCATAAAATAGCATTTGTATTTGCCTATTTACTTTCGTTTTTCTGTCAGGGTATTCTGATCTTCGGCATGTGGCTGATCGGAAGGGATCTTGGCATAAAATGTGCGGCCAAGTACTATTTCGTATTTTTCCCGATAGCCTGGATGTCGGGTGCTATACCTGTAAGTGTCGGGGGATTAGGGGTTTGGGAGAATGTTTTGAAGGGATTCTTCAAAGCAGTTGTAGAAGTTGTGGGAGAGAAAGAGCTTGAAAGACAGCTTGTTTATGTATCAACACTGGCACTTTTCCACCGGATGCTGTGGCTTTTCGGGTCGCTGCCGGGGGTAGTTATTCATCTTTTCGGGGCTCATTTACCAAAGGACTTTTCTGTTGACTATGAGGGCGCAGAGGGTTAAATTTGTTAAATTGAAGTTGGGCACAGTGTGCTCCTAATAGCCGTTTTTAGGCTGAAAAAGCCGGTTTTTGAAAAGATATAATTCAGCAAAGGACTGTTGCTAAATAATATGCGCTTAACAGGTTGTTTTAAGAGCTATTTTCTGCGTGGTCTGGCAGTTTTAATGCCAACTGTTTTGACCATAGGGATATTTGTCTGGGGATTTTTATTCATCCAGAATAACATCAGTATCCACATCAATCGAGGCTTGGCCTGGATTGATGTACAGATCGAAGGCGGCGACTGGGGTGACGGCCAGACTCCGGCAGCCATAGAGAAAAAGGATCTCTGGACAAAGGGCTGGCATTCGGTAGCTGGATTTATTATCGCCCTGATCGGTGTTTGTATAGTTGGAATGATCCTTGCCAGCGTAGTCGGCAAGAGCCTTTGGAGATACGTTGAAAAATTAATAATGAACGCCCCGTTTTTAAAAGGCGTATATCCGTATGTAAAGCAGATCACGGATTTTCTGTTCGCACAGAATCGTGAAACGGATATTTTCCTGCGGGCGGTGGCGGTTCAGTACCCCCGCAAAGGTATCTGGTCGATCGGGTTGGTCACCGGCGAGGGAATGAAGGAAATCGTTAATAATCTCAGGGAAGAATACCTGACGGTGCTTATCCCGACTTCGCCGACGCCTTTTACGGGTTTTGTAATAATGGTACCTAAGGCCGAAACTATGCCGCTCGATCTGACAGTAGAAGAAGCGATGAGATTTACGATAAGCGGCGGGGTAATAACTCCATCGACAGAACTGGATAAATATGAAAACAGGGCTTTGGTTGGGACAGATTCAGACAGTCCCGAAGAAGTAAACGAAGAAAAAGATTAAATAATAGAGGCAAGTTAGTATAGATTTTTTACTAACATTTATGTTTAAGGAGATTGATCTTGCTTTTTACAATAACCGGCAAACATATCGAGATAACTGAGGCAATGAAAGAACACGCTCAAGAGAAAGCTTCAAAGCTTCCAAAGTATTACAGTTCGGTTAACCGGGTAGAGGTAATAATCGACGGCCAGCAAGGTTCGAATATTAATGTTGAGATCATAGCGAGAGGCGAGCACAGTAATGTGTTCGTAGCTAATGAGATTGGAGATGATGCTTATACTTGTATCGATATGGCTGTACATAAGCTTGAAAGGCAGTTAAGACGCAAGAAGGAAAAAGAGCGTAATAATAAACATATTGGCGGCGCAGAATTCGGCGAAGTTTCACAGGTAGAGTAGTTACGCTTTTCTTCTGAATTGCGTATTTCAGTATGGTTAGTTTTCAAGGGGCGAAGATGAAGCTTGTTGACTTTGTGTGTTTTAAAGCAACTATTAACGAACTTGAATCAACGGAAAGAAACGCAGCAATAAATGAATTGATAGATTCGCTGGCTAAAGCCGGAAAAGTTAAAAAGGATGACATTCAAAAGATAGCCCGTTCGATAATCAGGCGGGAGAATGAGGCCAGTACGGGATTCGGCAAAGGTGTGGCCGTACCGCATGTTAAGAGTGCCCTGGTAAAAGATCCTGTAGCTGTCGTTGGAAAAAGCACCGTTGGAATAGATTTTAATTCGCTGGATAAAAAGCCGGTTTATCTGGTAATACTGTTGATAAGCCCGGAAAGCAACCAGGAAAAACATTTAGGCGCAATGGAATGCGTGTTCGGGCATTTGCAGAAGGAACAATTTCGCAGTTTCCTCAGGCAGGCAAAGACGCCTGAAGCGGTTGAGGATTTGTTTAAAGAGGCCGATGAGAACCCTGCATTATAAATTGCTGTTAACTGTAGAAGAAAAGGCAAAATATTTTGCTTTGAGGAATATATCTTGGGACAAAGCGTATTTGAAACTGAAGTTGAAATCAAAAATACCGACGGACTTCACATGCGCCCCGCTATGCAGTTTGTTGATACAGCCAGTACGTTCGAGAGCGATATAACAGTTAGTAACGGCCCGACAAGTGTTGATGGCAAAAGCATAATGGAGATGAGTATGCTGGCTGCGACGTGCGGAACGAAATTGAAAATTAAAGCCGAGGGCGACGATGCCGAACAGGCTGTTAAAGAGCTTAAGATTCTGGTAGAGGAAAAGCTCTTTGACGAAGAGTAGCCCTGATAGAACGAAATAAAGATACAGAAAAAGCCATGGAAATAAGAAAAGGGATTGCTGTTTCACCCGGTATTGGTATTTATAAGTGCCTGGTGATAGATGCGGAAGACTATCGTATTCCACGCCGCTCGATCAAATCGTCGCAGCGAATGATCGAGGTTCAGCGCGCCCGAAATGCCTTTAAATCGGCTATTGCCGAGCTTACTTCCATGCAGACCGACCAGGGCAAGATCAAGGATATCTTTGCGGTTCATTTGCGTTTTCTGCACGACAGGAGCCTCAGGAAAAGAGTCACAGACCTTATCCACGGCGATTCAGTTACCGCTGAATACGCGGTATCGACAACGCTTAGAGAGATAGCCTCGCATTTCTCACGTGTTAAGGATGCCTACATCAGCGAACGTGCGGCTGATATATACGACATCGAAAGAAGGGTCCTTCGCCAGCTGCTCGGCAGCAAGTGTGAGGATGTTCAGCATCTAAGCGAGGAAGTCATAATCGTGGCCCGTGAGCTATCACCGACACAGACAGCCGGCTTCGATAAAAATTATGTTAAAGGCTTGGCTGCCGATGTCGGTGGTCGAACAAGCCATGCTGCCATTGTAGCCAGAAGCCTTGGCATCCCGGCTGTTGTCGGCCTGGAAGATTTCACCGAGAGCGTCGCAGGTGGTGACATAGTAATTGTTGATGGTAACCGTGGTATTGTTATCGCTAATCCCGACGAGCAGACCATCAAGCAATATGAAAGTTATCAACAGGATTTCAAACAGTTAGAACAAAAGCTCGGCGAGATCAAAGAAAAACCTGCTGTCACTCGGGACGGTGTCAGGATAACAATGCTCGGCAATATCGAATTCCCCGATGAAGCTGGCTTAATACTTGAAAAAGGTGGCGAGGGAATTGGCCTCTACCGAACTGAGTTTTTATATCTGGGCTCGGAAGAAGAACCAACTGAAGAAGATCACTATAAAGCATACGCTGAAACGCTTAAAGTTTTTCAGAATCGTCCGGTCATAATTAGAACGATGGATCTCGGGGCTGATAAATATACGCAGAATAAACGTTTTGTCCGTGAGCCTAACCCGTTTTTAGGTTTGAGATCGATACGTTTCTGTCTTCGTAACCTGACATTATTCAGAACGCAGCTTAAAGCTATTTTACGCGCGTCGGCGCTGGGCGATGTAAAGGTAATGTTCCCGCTTGTGACCAATATCCAGGAGCTGATGCAGACCAAAATGATACTGCACGATGTAATGGAGGATCTGGACGATGAGAACATCCCGTATGATCCAAATATTGACATAGGCATAATGATAGAAACTCCGTCTGCGGCTTTGATGGCTGCTACTTTAGCACGGGATGTTAATTTCTTCAGCATAGGAACGAACGATCTGACCATGTACACGCTTGCTGTTGACCGTGGTAACGAGATGGTCTCAACCTTGTATTCTTCGGTCGATCCAGCTGTGCTGCGATTGATACGCACTGTAATTCAGGATGCACATAAATCACAGATAGACTTGAGTATCTGCGGCGAGGCTGCTTCGGAGCCTGAGCAGGTCATGCTTATGCTTGGATTAGGGGTTAGAAAATTATCGCTTGCCCCGCCGATGATACCGGAGATCAAACAGATAATTCGATCTGTAACGATAGAGGAGTGTAATTCGGTTGCGCGTAAGGCGCTTGGAATGAATTCGGAAAGACAGATAGCCACTTACCTGCGAAACGCTGCCCGTGGTGTTCTGCCTGAGGCTTTTTAAAGAAATACAAACATAGCAAGGAGACTTTCCAATAGAGACGCCCATCCAGACAATTTCGTTGATTGCCGGGTTCAATATACTCGGCGATCTTGCGTACCTGTCGCATGCGGAAACTTTAAGGTTTTTCCAGAGGGCCTGTGTACGGACTGATATCGACCTCGCTTACAGTCAGGGTTTTAATCCAAGGCCTAAGATGTCACTGCCGTTGCCGCGAACGGTTGGCGTTGGTGCTTATGACGAAACTTTGTGTCTGAAAGTAAATACTCAAGGTGATTTTAACCTTGAAGAGTTTCGAAATGATTTACAAACACAGCTGCCGAAAAATATCGAGCTGACTAAAATAAAAATGCCGTCTAATAAGGTTTCTTTCAATAGCGGAACTGCTGTTTATGAGTTCTCTCTAAGAAGCTGTGTTGATACAAAAGAGCTATGGGAAAAAATAAATGAACTTATGAAACTGGATAGCATAGAAGTAAAACGTCAGGGTTCGCCTAAAAGAAAAGCAAGGACAATTGATATTAAGCCGTATCTGAAGTCTTTTGAGATTAAAGAAAATATGCTGAGTGTTACCTGTGCTTTTACACCCGGCGGCTCGGTGAGGATAGATGAAATAATAAGCCTGATAGGACTGGATTTTAGTAAATTGTCCGGGCCGATATTAAGAAAAAATGTGCAATGGAATGATTAAGTAGTTATAGCGATAAGATCGAGGCAAAAATATGGCCAGGGAAATGCTGGTAAATGTAGCTGAAACCGAAGAATGTCGTGTAGCGGTTGTGGAGGACGGCAAGTTAGAAGAACTGTATCTGCAGCGTGCGAGCCTGAACAGTCACGTTGGAAATATATATAAAGGGACAGTTGTCAACATCGAATCGGGCATACAGGCTGTTTTCGTTGATTTTGGCATCGGGCGAAACGGCTTTTTGCATATCAGCGATCTTCACCCGAGACATTTCGGAGGTTCTAAGGCTCAACAGACCGAGACTATCGGCAGGCGAAAGGCTTTGAAAGAAAGAAAGCCTATTCAAAAGTGTCTAAAAAAAGGTGAAGAACTGATCGTTCAGGTAACCAAAGAAGGCATTAATACCAAAGGCCCGACACTGACAACTTATATTTCCCTGCCGGGTAAATATCTTGTAATGATGCCGTGGATGAGAAAGAATGGCGTTTCACATAAGATCGAGGATGAAGACGAAAGAAAAAGGCTCAAAGAGGTTCTTGAAAAATGCAGTCCGCCGAAAGGTCATGGCTTTATCATAAGAACAGCCGGTGAAGGCTGCTCGAAAAGAGATATACAGAACGATCTTAGATATTTAAAAAGACTCTGGGCGACGATAGAAAAAAGGATTAAAGGTGAGAAACCACCTTCAGAGCTTTACCGCGAATCTGATCTGGTAATTCGCACGATGCGCGATACCTTTACGAGCAAGATTGATAAAGTCATCTGCGATTCCGAGCCGATCCATCGAAAGATAAGGGATTTCCTTTCTATCGCTACACCACGTTTGAAAAAGAGAGCGACTTACTTTAATGAAGATGTGCCGCTCTTTCACAAGTACAAGCTTGAAGATGAGATAGCAAAGATTCAGTCAAGGTCGGTCAATCTTGGCAACGGCGGCTCGATAGTTATCGAGCAGACCGAAGCCCTTGTCGCTATCGATGTCAACAGCGGCAAATACCGTAAGCAAAAAAGCGCCGAAGAAACAGCCTTTAAAACAAACCTGGAAGCTGCTGAAGAGATCGCAAGACAACTCAGGCTGCGTGACCTCGGCGGGCTGATAATTTGTGACTTTATTGACATGCGAAACGAAAAGCATCGCCGCGCAGTTGAAAAAGCTTTCAGGTTGGCGGTCAAGCCTGACCGCGCAAGATTCAGGATACTACGCATCAGCCAGTTCGGCGTGGTGGAGATGACCCGCCAGAGAATCAGGCCTTCTTTACAGTCGAGTACCTACCTGGCTTGTCCGCAATGCGGCGGCAGCGGTTTCGTTAAGAGTCACGAATCGGTAGCGATCGAATTAATAAGAATGCTGAACTTAGCTGCTGCTAAAAAGCAGATCAAGCGGATCGAGCTATCTGTTTCACCGATGGTAGCCGAATATCTCCAGAACGAAAAAAGAGCCGCGATCGCGCAGGTCGAGTTGGAAAGGGAGATGAAGGTCATTATTCATTCAGAGCCGAATTACACCAGCGATAAAAACGAGTTCGTTTGTTATAACGATCGCGGTAGTGTTGTTAAACTTTAAACGAAAAAATATTTGGGAGAAGTTCTCAATTGAAATTTGATTTAGATTATGCCCGTTCAGTCATAGAGCTTGAGGCCTCTGCGGTCAAAGACGTTGTCAACGTAATAGACGAGCAGTTCAGCAAGGCTCTCGAACTGATGTACCAATGCAGCGGCTCTGTTATTTTAAGCGGTATCGGCAAAGCCGGCCTGATCGGACAAAAGATAAGTGCGACTCTCGCATCGACCGGTACACCGAGCCATTTCCTGCACCCTGCCGAAGCCGTTCACGGCGATCTGGGCAGGCTGAGAGAAGATGACATTGTCATAGTATTGAGCCACGGCGGAGAAACTGATGAAATCATTCGTTTGATCAATCTGGTCAAACAGCGGCAGATAAAATTGATAGCTATTACCGGCGACGACGACAGCACTTTAGCAGTGCATAGTGATGTCGCTCTTTGCATGGGTAAGCAGGATGAAGCATGCCCGCTCGGCGCGGCGCCAACGGTATCGACAACTTGTATGTTGGCTATCGGAGATGCGCTGGCACTGTGTTTGATGAAGGCCCGTGAGTTTGGTGT
Organism: Sedimentisphaerales bacterium; assembly: GCA_028282745.1. Lineage (GTDB taxonomy): Bacteria > Planctomycetota > Phycisphaerae > Sedimentisphaerales > Anaerobacaceae > JANQHJ01. The sequence continues at coordinate 20,980 of JANQHJ010000116.1, forward strand.
CGAAGATTACGTGCAATTTCATCCGGGCGGTTCGTTAGGCAGAAAGCTTATGACCGTCGAGCAGTCGATGATATTCAGGCCTGGTGAGAAGTTGGCAATAGCTGATATAAACGACACCATCGAGCAGATGCTGGATAAGACGAGCGAAGTAAAAAGACATGGCGCTGTTATGGTAGCGGGTGCTGACGGCAAGCTGGCCGGCATTATAACTGATGCAGATCTAAGAAGGCTCGTCTCCAGCGATAAAGCCGACGCCCTGAAATGCAAGGTAAGCGAAGTAATGACCCCCGGCTGTAAAAGGATTAACGCTTCAGCCTTGGCCGCTGAAGCGACAGCCATCTTTCACAAATACAGAATTGATGAGCTGCCGGTCGTTGACGACCAGGATAAACCGGTAGGCTTGATAGATGTTCAGGATATTTTAATGATAAAAGTAGTTGGGTAATAGATTCTAATGGCAAAAGAAAAAGACTTATCGAAAATACAGTTGCTGGGCATCGATGTTGACGGTGTTTTGACCGACGGTGGATTTGTAATGAACGATGACGGCAGTGAGGCGAAGATATTCAATACTCTCGACGGCCACGGCTTAAGATTGTGGCGAAGGGCCGGGCTGAAAGTGGCTATTCTCAGCGGCAGGCCCTCAGAGCCGACAAATCGCCGGGCAGAGCAATTAGGTATAGAATATTGTCTTACGGATTGTTATGATAAACTGCCTAAGCTTGAAGGAATTTTAGAAAAAGAAAATATATCAGCCGATTGTGTTGCTTTTGTTGGCGATGATCTGCCTGATCTTCCGATCATCAGGAACGTAGGTTTTTCCGCAGCGGTAGCAAACGCGGTTGACGAAGTAAAGGAACATGCTGATTATATATGCAAAAGATCGGGCGGCTGTGGCGCTGTTCGCGAAGTGATAGAATACATTCTAAAAAATTCCGGCCGATGGGATAAGCTGATGGAGCGATACCTTAAGTAAGGATATTTATTTTGGCCATTAATTCTGAAAAAAGAAAACTGCGAAACGTCATTCTGGGGATGTTGGCGATTTTCGCTATATACTTTATTTACGTACAGTTCATCAAGAAGCATAACTTCCAGAATAAACCTGTCCAGCCAGGCCGTGGAGACATTGCCGATTTAGACGCTACAGACCCTAATGAAGAATATATTGTGGTTGATGGTGTCAAGATTAGCTCAGCGAAAAAGGCAAGGTTCACCACTATCAATCCAAAAACGAAACTGCTCGACAGGGAATTCGGCTTTGATACTGTTTTACACGATGAAGGTGAGCAGTGGGAGATCGAAAAACCGTATATGAATATACACCGGCCGGGGCTTATCTGTTATATCAAAGCTGACAAAGGCTTTGTCGAAATGGAGACGGATGTCAGCCCGCCTAATCCGAAAGATGCCCTGCTAACCGGTAATGTAGTGGCACACATCGTTCCCAAACCCGGCAGCAGTGTTAAAGAAAGTTTTATCAATCTCGAAGGATTATCTTTCGACAGCAGCAGAAGTACTTTCACCGCACCGGGTAAAGTTGAGTTTATTTCTGATAACGCGTATATGTCCGGCAGCGACCTGACTCTTATTTATGATGATGAAAATAACAGACTTAATCTTTTCAGGATTGAAAAACTTAATGATTTAAGATTTACCGTTGATAGTGGATATAAATTCGCACAAGAGAATGTCGAAAATAAAGGAAAAGTTGCCATTAATGAAGATACAGAAACTTCCGACGCAGGAGAAAAAAGCGGTTACAAAGCTATATTGGACGGCGATGTATTGATCGATGCCGGTGATAAACTTATAGCGGCAGAGCAGGTCAGCATAAGTAATATTATCTGGTCTGATGATTCACCGGATAAGCCCGACCAGAATATGCCGGTCGATAATAATGAAATGGGGGCAAATAGTGCCGCCGTACTGGCGAAGAATTTTACTGAAAAAGTTCTACCGGAAGATGCTGTCCAGATAAAAGTAAGCTGTACAAACGGCATCGTGATGGTGCCCGCAGATTCACTTGAGACTCTAAATAATATCGAAGGATTTGCTAACGGTAAAAGTTCTCCAGAGGCAGTATTAGAAAAGATCGAACAAGCTGAGGGGCAAACAATTTTTGTGGCACAAACAGTTGACTATGATTTTATCAGCGAAGATGCTTCAGCCATGGGACTTTCCAAGCTGAGATTCTACATTAAGGATTTCTTTGGTGACAAAGACAGCGACTTTGTTATTCCTGCAACGGTTACTTCATATGATAATGTCACTTTTTCACCGAAATCAAATTCCATTACCTTCGAAGGCAATTGCAGGTGCCGCATGGCTCGATTTGAGAAAGGCTTCCTGCAGGAATATTTATTATCCGCGCCAAGGCTGGATGTGAACCTGGCTTCAGAAGAGATCAACGATACTAATTCTATAGCCGATGTGGAAACTATAACAGCCTGGGGCAAAAAAGGGCAATTAGCAAGGCTTTCAAGCGTTAAAAAAATCGGTAATGACAATCTCGGCGGTATCGAATTGAAATCTCCGAAGTTTGTTTTCGATGCTGCTGATAGAGTTTTTTCTGCATTCGGGCCTGGTGTTGTAAAAGCCGACAATTCGAAAATTCCTCAGCCCTCTAAAGATGTCGGACGTTTCAGTATGCAGAGACCATGTTATGCGATAGTTAGAAACTTCGACAGCCTGAACTATTTTCTCGATGACGACAAATTCGTCGCCGTCAATAAAGAGCAACGCATGTTTATCGATTACTTCCCGATAATGGAAGAAGGTCGTGAACAGGTTTCTGTAACGGCGGGTAAAATTGAAGCTGAAATGGTGAAAACTGCCGAGGGTAAGGTGCGATTATGGACACTGCTCGCCGATAACGGCATCAGCTATGAAGAAAGCGACAAACTTTTCGAGGGCGGCTCATTCCTTTATAACGATCAGAAATCATTGATCACAGCTAAGGGCAGCAAGGATCGACCACTATTTTTCAATGGCGTTTTGTTTGACGGCCTGGAATACGATCTCAAAACCGATGAGATCAGAGATGTTGAGATTAGCGGCCCGGGCTATTTCCATGTGAACAGGTAATTAGCTGCAGATATTTTTCAACTGCTCGATTGTCAATTCAGACAAGTTTTCAACAACCGCATCGTAAGGCTTTAGTTCATCAGCCGCATAGGAATTGGTTACAGCGACAGCTTTCATCCCGGCTGCGTTTGCAGCCTCCAGCCCCCAGTGCGAATCTTCGATAACAATACACTCGGTCGGCTCGATAGCTGGAATGTGATTTTGATTTAATCTTTCAAGAGCCATTAAAAATCCGTCCGGAGCCGGTTTGTTTTTTTCGACCTGTTCTGCTGATACTATAGTTTCGAAGTTAGCTGTGAGATTTGATTTTTTAAGTATTGTTTCAATCTCAACAAGCAATGCGCCTGAGCATATTGCTATCGGGATATTATTCTCTTGTAACAGGTTTAAAAATTCAGCCACACCGTCAATTATAACAGCATCGTTTTGAGCGAATTTTTCGAAGCAATGCTTTTTTTCTTCGGCAAGAATTGGAATCTGGTCTTTGCCGGCTTTAAGCAGACCTTTTTCAATCAGTAGTTCGAAGAGGTCGGTATCGGTCAGACCGAGGTAGTCCTGGAAATATTGCTGTTTTGATATCTCCACGCCGTATGACACCAAAGCCTCGTTGAAGGCCTTGAAATGCAGTAATTCCGAATCTGCTATTACTCCGTCAAAATCGAAAATTACGGTTCGAAGCATACAAACACATCCCGATTTATTCAATGACAGGCACAGGCCCGATCAATTCTTCGTATTGCTCGAAGGTCGAAGTATCGCCTGATTTAATTACATCGACGAACTGTTTGGCCTTGGCGTAATTTCTGGCGATGAATCTTCGAGCTATCATCTTCTTACGTTTCTTCATGCTGATAGTGCCGTTGTCGCTTTGGCTGTTATCAGAAGCGATGGGAACTTGCATTTCGACCTTTGTACTACCCTGGCTGCAGAAAAGATAACCCATAATGGTATCCATCGCTATATCAACAAGTGGGCGACCGAACAGGTCCATGTAATCGTTGCTCTTGTCCTTGACGAAGACGACGCAGTTGTTCATCATTTCAGTACACTCTTCGAGCATTTTGACAAGGTCCTTCATGTCGTCATCGAACTTCTCTGCGGCGAGATCAGCGATAAGCTTTTCAGCTGTTCCACTGCATACGCCGCGAATAGCCGCAACGACCTGTAATTGAGTTGTACCTTCGTAGATAGTTGTAATACGTGCGTCACGGGCAAGACGTTCCGAGGCATAATCCCTCATATACCCACTTCCGCCGAGCACCTGGATAGAATCATAGGTGACTCTATTACTCATCTCGGAGCAGTAATACTTGCTCATTGGTGTGACCAGGCCGGCGAGACGTTTGTATTTACGTGCGAGGTTCTTTAGCTCTTTAAGCTTAGCCTTATCTTCGGGCGGGTCGTTCTCAAGCTGCTTTTCATAACCCATTGCCAAATCGACGATGCGTGATGTCTCATAAAGCAGTGCCCTGCCTGCCTCTATCTGTATCTTCATGTCGATCAGCATATCACGAACAGCCGGCAGTTTTTCAATAGCTACGCCGAACTGTTTTCTTGACGAAGCATAATCACGAGCGATGCGGTAAGCACACTCGGCAACACCCATCGACTGACCGGCAATACCGATACGGGCGCCGTTCATAAGTGCCATGACATATTTAACCAGTCCGCGTTGTCTTTCGCCGATAAGCTGACATGGTGTATTATCAAAGAATATCTCACAGGTCGGCGAGCCGTGAATACCGAGCTTATCTTCGAGCCTTCTGATATGAACGGTCGGGCCGCGATCGCAAACAAATAAACTCAGACCAAGTCCGCCGCTTCTATCCGGCTCACTGCGAGCCATTACCAGCAGCACCTCACCGCAGCCGTTTGTAATAAATCTCTTAACGCCGTGCAGCAGCCACTGGCCGTTATCATCCTGGAAAGCTTTCAGCTTAACAGCCTGCAGGTCACTACCGGCATCGGGCTCGGTCAGCACCATGGCGCCAGTAACTTTGCCGTCTGAAAAATCATACAGGTACTGTTGTTTGATCTCTTCGGACGCGAATGAATTAATAGTCTCGGCTATGCCCTGAAGGCCGAAAATATTCATAAGAGCTACATCCGCGCGGGATACTATTTCAATAGCCATTGAATAGATCAAATTCGGAAAATTCAAACCGCCGAACCGATGAGGAAGTGTAAAGCCCATTACGTCGGCCTTGG
>JANQHJ010000136.1 GCA_028282745.1 Sedimentisphaerales bacterium
GCCGGCACAAAGATCGATCACATTGGCAAAGTTTTCGCCCGCACCGAAAAAGATGGGTTCATACCAGCCGTTGCTATGATATACCGCAAACCAGAGATAGACCGTTCAGCATGGACAGCGACAGCCAGCGGCGAGATAAATGGAAAGTTCGCAAAATATGCCATCGACGGCGACCACGACACCTTCTGGCTTACGCTGCATGAGGATATGAGCAGGGAGAATCCGTCTTTTATCCAGGTGGACATGAAGAAGACCATGAAATTAACTGGCTTCACTTATCTTCCGCGACAGGACAAAAATATTTCAGGCAATATCTGGGGATACGACTTTTATGTCAGCGAAGACGGCGAAAATTGGGAACAGGCCGTTTACGGCAGGTTCATCAAGACCAGGAACAAGGCCAAAATAATCTTTGATAAGGAAATCTCTGCCAGGTATTTCAAGCTTTTGGCTTTATCGGAAATGCGCCGCGGTGATTATGCTAACGCCTGCGAAATAAGTATCCTGACCGTGGATTAAAATCTTTATGTAGCCTTGTCATTGCGAGCAAAGCGAAGCAATCTTGCTTTTTTGAAACAGGAATCAAGATTACTTCGCCTTACGATTTATTGTGATAGAATTTAAGATTTTGTCGCCGGATTCATAACTCGCCCGGCGAACAAGATGCTGCCCGTACTGTTATCCTGGATAAGGAAAATAAATGGATGATCCGCCCTGAAAACGGGCGGCGGAGTCGGTATGCTCCTTAAACCCATTACCACGCCCGTTGCCGCTGCCGCCTCTGTACCTTCCTCGTTTACTTCTACAAAAGCTTTATGTAATACAGCGGTGATATAAAGAAACTTTGTTCCATCCATACCCGAAAAATCAGCGGCCCTGCCAAAAGCAACTGCCATGCCCATTTTCGATAGGACTGGTTTTAAACCAAATTCCGATGTCATTTTGAACTTTGGCAGATATACATCAACCTCTTGCTTTCGAACTTGCTTTTGCCACTTAGCAAGATTCTCTGATGTTAACTCTTTCTCTATTCTTGCTAATTCATGTTTTCTTTTGGGAAGCAGAACCACCATTTTTAGATCATCACCTTTATAAGGCAGATGCAATATCATAAGCTCTTTGGTCTGGCCAAACTCAAATTCATCCTTTTTGCGCATCAACTCAGCCTTGACCTTTTTGGTTTTTGTAACATAGAAATCCTGCTCGCTTGTCAGCTTCTTATCGAATTGCTCTGCCCAGTTGCCCTTGAAATAAATTGCATTTGTAAGCACCAATCGTGTCAACGCGTCAAGCACACCTTTTGGTATAAGATTCTTTATTTTCTCTTGTGTCTTTTCCTCAACCCAGGCGTTAATCATCTGGCGGCTCTTCTCTCTTTCACCGGCATCTGTAAAATCTACATTCTCAAGCCCAGCCTTATAATACTCATCGTTAAGCTTAATAAACTCTCGAAGAAACCTATAATTCTTCTGCGCCCAAAGCGCGTTAGCCACCGATAGCTGATAATCACCTTTTTCTCCCTGTTCGTTCAGCTTCTTCTGCACTTGCCCAAAAACATCATGGAATTGCTCCTGCAGGCATTTAGGGGAGTTAAGGGTTTCAGCCATTTGCTTCTCCGTCCTGCCCCGTGCCCCCGCATAGACCATCGCCAGGGCCGTCGAGATACTATAAGGCGAGAAGAACATATTCTCCGTCTTCGGATCGTCTTTTAGCTGCCCATAAAGCTCAAACGCGAACTTATTATTACCCGCGACTATATCCGATGTTTCGATTTTGACCTTCGGCTCATCTGTCTTTTGGACTAACATTCTCATGCCGCCGCACAAAAACGCGAATACCAGAACTATCAGGAGCAATACAATTGAATTTCTTTTCGTTTCCATGATTTTACACCTCAAAAATTAGATTCAATTTGAATATTGGCTTTTTTTACTACTTTGACGTTAAAAAACATTTCCTGTTCCGCCGCAAAGCTGTTTTTACACAACTTTTACAGCCCTACTATCATACCGGTGGTATTATCCGACCCGCCAGCCTCATTAACTGCTTTGATAAGCTGCTTAAGTGCATATTCTACATGTACATATGGCTTTGGGGGCCCTTAGCCGCCGTGTTTTTCATTTCCAAACCCTTCGCGATAATATCCTCAGAAAACCTCATTTCCTTAAGAATATTGCCGCTTATAGCGATTATTATAGATTCGCAAAGATTTTGACAATATTTACTAAAGATAAACATCAGGTTTTTCCGTAATTATCCGAACAAATGTTATTTTTTAACACTAAAAAGAAAATTGTTAATTGATGGAAAATTTTGATTGTAATGACACAACTTGCATATATAATCTGCCAGCAATATTACTCCATGAAAGGTGGAACTTAGTGTAATGGCGAAAAAAGTTAAAAAAATCAGGAAAGCAACGAAAAAGACTACAAAGAAGAAAGCTTCAAGTACAAAGACAGAAAACAAGGCTGTAAAGAAGAAAGCCGCCAAAAAGAAAGCTGTAAAGAAGAAAACAGTTACTAAAAAAGCCGTAACTAAAAAGAAAAAAACAACAATGAGAAAGGCAACAAGAAAACATACTAAGCTAAAACAAGCGGCTCTGGATAAATTCCGTGACCTGCTTCTTATAAAAAGAGCCGAAATACTCGGTAATGTCGATGCAATGAAAGAGGGTACCTTAAATCGCGAAAGAAGCGAGCTTTCAAACGTGCCTTTCCACATGGCCGATGCCGGCAGCGATACGTACGAGCTTGATAATACTTTAGGCCTTATGGACGAAGAGATCCGTATCTTAAAAGAGATCGATGCTGCTTTAGTGCGTATCGAGCAAAAGACCTATGGTGTTTGCATGGGCAACGACGAGATCATTCCCAAGGCCCGCCTCGAAGCTATTCCATGGGCAAAATACTGCATAACTTGCGCTGAAATGGTTGAAAAGGGTGTACTCTTCCCCGAAGACGACCTCGACTACGGGCAATTCGAGGAAGATGATGACGAATACGAGGATATAGCCGCCGCACATGCCGTTGTCGGTACTGACGATGA
>JANQHJ010000157.1 GCA_028282745.1 Sedimentisphaerales bacterium
CTTCGTAATCCATTGGCAGATCCTTATATTCTCGGCATCTCAAGCGGTGCGGGACTCGGCGCCATGACGGCAATTATACTGGGTATAGGTTTTACAACAGCGGCTGGATCGGCGACAGCACTGTTCGCTTTTACCGGTGCCATTTTAACGGTGATGTTAGTGTGGCGGATCGGCTCGTTTGCAGGGAAGGGCACGGTCGCATCATTGCTATTAGCCGGCGTTGTTGTGAATGCTTTTTTCTCGTCTGTTATAATGTTCCTGATATCGATAGCAAAAAGCGATCAGCTAAGGTCAACCGTGTACTGGCTGATGGGTAATATATCGGAAAAAAGCTGGAAGATAATCGGCGTTTCTTCGGCGTGTATAATCGGTTCGATGTTTATTTTACTTAGTATCTGTCAAAGGCTGAATTCACTGAGCCTTGGTGATGACGAGGCAAAGGGGCTGGGCGTCGATGTTTCTAAGACTCGCGCTATTGCGTTTACCTTTACAACCTTTATAACAGCGGTTTCCGTGAGCTTAAGTGGGCTTATCGGCTTTATTGGATTGATCGTACCGCATGGGGTAAGGCTTATATCCGGGCCTGATCACAGGCAGCTTTTACCTCTAAGTGTCATAAACGGGGCGGTGTTTTTAGTCATAGCTGACACGATAGCAAGAACTGTCTTCGAACAGGAACAATTACCGGTAGGTGTTATTACCGCTATCGCGGGCGGGCCATTCTTTTTGGTTCTGTTGGCTAAGTACAGCAGAAAGGTTGGCTGGGCGAAATGACACCTATAATCGAGATTAAAAATCTGAGCTTTAATTATGGTAGTGAAGCTATCATAAAAAACTTAAGCCTGGGTATCGCAGCCGGCAGTTTTCTTGCTATAGCTGGGCCTAACGGGGCGGGCAAAACCACCCTTTTGAATTTGATCTGCGGATTTATCAAGCCTGACAGCGGTAATATTTTAATCGACTCAAAACCTCTTAAGGGATATTCAGCTAAAATGTTGGCCAGGCAAATCGCTGTTGTTCGACAGGAATTTGTTCCGGTATTTGATTTTAAGGTAGCGGAGATCGTATCGATGGCCCGGACGCCTTATCTATCTACGCTATGTTTTGAATCGCAGGAAGATAAAGAAATCATTAACCAAGCGATGGAGATTACCGATACAGCCCGGTTTGCCGACAGGTCGATGCGGAACTTAAGCGGCGGTGAAAGGCAGCGAGTATTCATTGCAAGAGCCCTGGCCCAGCAGAGCCCAATACTGCTTCTCGATGAGCCGACCAGTTTTCTTGATCTTAAGCACCAGGTCGATATTTTTGATCTGCTTAAAGAGGCGCAAACAAAAACGAATAAAACAATTGTCTCGATCACGCATGATATTAATCTGGCAAATCAATATTGCGACAGTGCCCTGCTGATGTCACCTGATAAGAAGTATCATATTGGCAGCCCTGACGAGGTGTTTAACCAAGAGCGCATTTCTGAGGTTTTTGGGGTAAAAACCGTTATGGGAACAGTTAAAGGCTGTAATTTTTTCATGCCTTTTGGAAGATTTTCTTAATAAAGAAAAGCCCCTTCTCAACATTGCACAGCTAAACTACCGGAAAGACCGATAAATACTACTTTATCTTATTACCATATAAGCACTTACAGAGCCACCTCTTTCCCTGCTTTTTAATTGATAAGGATGAACAAATATCAGGCATATCTTTATAAGTTAATGCGAAGTTAGCTATTAACGGATGGTTGTTAATTTGGTATAATTGTAGTTTTGACATGAGGGTGATATTAGGTAATATGAAAGGAAAAGTAAAAGTGGTTCAGAAAAGATCAACAACCAAGGCTACCACAAAAGCTGGTTCTAATAATAACGGTAAAAAGTTGACAGCCAAAGACCTTGAGCATTTTAAGACAATGCTGCTTACTAAACGTCGCGAGATATTCGGTGACGTCAGTGAAATGCACAATGAGGCCTTGAGAAGCTCACGCAGTGAGGCAGCTGGTGACCTTTCGAGCATGCCGATACATATGGCGGATATGGGTACCGATACTTATGAGCAGGAATTGGCTCTTAGCCTGATGGATGGCGAGAGGAAGCTTATCATCAAAATTGACGAAGCACTGGAAAGAATTACACAAGGAACGTACGGAGTTTGTCAGGGGACAGGTAAACAGATTAACAAAAAACGCCTTGAGGCCAAGCCGTGGGCCAGGTATTCACTGAAGTATGCTGAAATGATCGAAAAAGGAATGGCACCGGGCGAGCCGCAATAAATCTTTATGGATGATCTTAACAATGAGCCTTTGCTGTCCAACATGCAAAAAAAGGATTCACGGCTCAGGTAGAAAAGAGCTGAAAAGCAAAAATCTGCTTCCATTTTGCAGTGAAAAGTGCAAATTGATAGATCTCGGAGCGTGGCTCGACGCCGAGTATAGAATCACCTCCACTAAAGACGAGAACAACGAAGGTATTGAGCTTTCAAACAGTAATTAGCCAAAATCCCCTTAATAAAAAATAGATTTCAAACCTTTAAGAATGATAGTATAATTCAAAGCTTAATCTAATAAAATATTTGCTATAAGATCCATTTGAAAGGATTGAAAATGGCTGAATTAAAAACGGAAAAGTCAATTTTAGAACAAATATTTGCCCAGCTGTTATTTCCTAATATTTTCAAGACATTTCGACTTGCGAAGCATCATAATAAAATGCTGATCGCTTTTTTGGCAGTATTATTAATCTTCATGTGCGGTACCGTAATGGATTTTATTGTCAAGCCGGTTATCACAGATGGAACAAATACTGAACTTGACATTTATATGTCAGCTCCAAATATGCTTGACGAATTCGTGGAAACCAATAAAAGCGGGGATAAGCGTTCGGGTGTTTTCGCAACGATGTGGCTTTATTCTACCAGGCAATTCGAACTTGCAACAGACTCGGTACTGAACGGCAGATTCGGGCTGGCCTTTGGTTATGTGGGCAATTATTTTAAGGCATTGGGCTGGGCTATAAAACACCATGTTTTTTACTCAATGATCTTCGGAACTATAAAGCTCTTGATATTATGTGTAACCGGCGGAGCAATTTGCCGAATGACCGCTCTTCAATTTTCCAAGGGAGAGAAGCCCGGCATATCAGAATCTCTGACGTTCAGCGTTAGAAAATTCGCAAGTTTTTTGGCTGCACCGCTTTTCCTTATTGTAATATCATTAGTGCTCGCCGGTTTTATACTGTTAATAGGTTTGTTTGCTTATATTCCTTATGCCGGAGAGATAATAGTATCCATTCTTACTGGTGCAGCCCTAATAGTTGGTATTGTTATAGCTGTGGTTGCAGTTGGAACAATAGCCGGATTTAATTTGATGTTTCCGGCGTTATCTTACGAAGGCCTTGACTGCTTCGACGCCATAAGCCGTTCTTTCAACTACATATATTTAAGGCCATGGCGAATGGCCCTATACACATTTATCGCAGCAATCTACGGTACTATTTGTTATCTTTTTGTCCGTTTCTTTGCTTTTTTAATATTACTTGGCACCCGGCTTTCATTAAGTTTGTGCCTGTTCGGCAAAGCAAATGATAAAATGGAGGAGATATGGCCCCTGCCAATTTTCAGTAACCTTGCCAGTACCAGCTTTTTGTCTCTAAGCGGCACGAAATGGTTTTCTGGGTGGATAATACATCTTTTCATCCTGGCAATACTCGGGCTTGTAGTTTCTTTTATCCTCAGCTTTTTCTTCTCCGCAAATACAATCATTTACGCCCTATTAAGAAAAAAAGTTGATAATATAGATTTGGATGAAGTATGCTCGAATCCTGAGCATACAGAAATAGAAGCCAATTAATCCGTACCATAATTAATATATTAAAATCCCAGTTTTATAAGTTTTACTAAGGTCATATTGGCCCTCTAATATGACGTTAGATCGCCATTGACAGGCACTTAAATCGTTACTATAATTGGGCTTATTAAACATTGTTATATTACAGAAGCAGTGAACCAATATGCCAGAGTCCCAAGAGTCCGCTAACACAAACATCAATAAACAAGACAGTGGTAATCAAGGAATGAGTTTTGTACTTATATTCCGTAAACCATTGATTATTTTAGCTCATACAGCAGCATTTGCCTTGTCATTACTTTTATCATTTCTACTGATAAAAAACATGCAGCTAAGCCGTGATTGGCTTGCAGAACAGTATCCCATCCTTCTTCTGTATGTTGTCTTTGTAAAATTAATAATCTTTGGCTTGTTTAAACAATACCGCGGCTGGTGGCGATATGTGAGCATTACCGATCTTTTCGAAATAGTACGCGCATCATTAGTAAGCACTGTTATAATTTTTTTCTCTTATTTTCTATTCACCTTCGTTGACGTATTACGAAGGCTTCCATTGCTTAAGCCACTTAGTGATACGAGCCAGGGTGTTATTGTAGCAGATATGCTTGGCACCATATTGATATTAGCAGGAATGCGAATGGCAATCAGGCTTTATCATGAGGAATTTCGCACAGTAGAAAGCTCAAGAATCAAGCGTTTAATAATTATAGGCGCAGGTAATGCAGGTGAAGCCTTACTTCGTGAAATTCACCGTATGAGTGTTGCGGAATACACAGTCACAGGTTTTATTGACGACGATCCAGCCAAGCGCGGTTTGATCATACATGGTATCCCGGTATTAGGTAAAGTAGAGCAGTTACCAAAAGTCTGTGAAGATCACAATATTGATGAAGTAGCTATCGCAATTCCTTCCGCAACTCATAAGCAATTACGCAGGGTGATCCAGGTATGTGAGGGTACTAAGATCAGATTCAGAACCGTACCTTCAATAACCGATATAGCGACAGGCAGATTGAAAGTATCTCAAATCCGTGATGTTGATATTAATGACCTTCTTGGCAGAGCAGCTGTTCAGCTTGATCTTAATCTTATAGAAGATTTCTTGAGAAATAAAGTAATCCTCATTACGGGTGCAGGTGGTTCGATAGGCTCTGAGATGTGCAGGCAGGTATGCAATTTCGAGCCATCTTTACTTCTATTAGTAGAGCAGGCGGAGAATCCTCTTTTTCTAATAGAAAGAGAACTGAGAAAAACTTTTCCAAACGTGAAAATGCAGGCAATAATCTGTGATATAACAGACAAAATACGCGTCGATCAATTATTTGAACAGTACAAACCGAACGTAGTAATCCATGCCGCAGCCCATAAGCATGTTCCTCTTATGGAAACGAATCCAGGCGAATCTATTAAAAACAACGTTGTCGGTTCACGCACTATCGCTGATGCAGCAGATAAATACGACAGTGAAAACTTTGTCATGATAAGCACTGATAAGGCAGTGAATCCAACATCATTAATGGGCTCATCGAAGAGAATAGCAGAATTGTATATTCAAGATCTCAACAGAACAAGTGAAACACATTTCGTTACCGTCCGGTTCGGTAATGTACTGGGCTCTAACGGATCAGTTGTGCCTATCTTTAAAAAACAGATCGCCAACGGCGGGCCGGTGACAGTAACTCACCCTGAGATGAAACGGTACTTTATGACAATACCAGAGGCAAGCCAGTTAGTTCTTCAAGCGTCCGCAATGGGCAAAGGCGGCGAAATATTCGTGCTTGATATGGGGGAACCGGTTAAGATCGTCGATCTTGCCCGCGAATTGATAACTCTCAGCGGTTTCAAGCCGGGCGAAGACATAGAGATCCAGTTTACCGGTGCTCGCCCCGGTGAGAAACTATTTGAGGAATTATCTATCGAAGGCGAAGACATGGTTCCAACGCGTCATCCCAAAATCGGCATATGGAACAATATCCCCGCTGACAGAGAAAAATTAAGAATTGACATCGAAACATTAATTGATATTGCACATAGTCAGAATTATGACAAGATAGTTGAGCAGGTTAAAGTGATCATCCCTGAATATATCGGTGACCACAATAATTCAAGCAATTAAAAAAGGCCACCGTTATGATGGCCTTTTTTTCTTCTTCATTCTTCATCTTATTACCAGGTTGGAGATTCATCCTGCTGCTGAGGCTGCTCATTAAATCCTTCTCTTGGATGAGCATTGTCATACTGCTCTTTCAGCCTGTTTGTTGTCAAATGAGTGTAAACCTGTGTAGTTGATAATGATTGATGTCCGAGCAATTCCTGGACACTACGAAGGTCAGCACCGTTATTAAGCATATGTGTCGCGAAACTGTGGCGAAGGGTATGTGGGCTGATTGAAGGATCAAGACCGGCCATTCTGAGATATTTATCCATTTTTCTTCTTACACTTCTTGTGCTTAGTCTCTTGCCGTGCTTATTTACGAACAGAACCTTTGGATCGAAGTTAGGATTATTCTGAGCGCGTTTATTCTTGTATTCCATATATCTCTGAATAGCCTGCAGCGCTGATGAGCTTACAGGAGCAATCCTTTCTTTCTTACCCTTACCTCTTACGTGAATCACTTCACCTAAGAAATCGATGTCATCCATATTGAGAGAGACAAGTTCACTAACCCTGATACCGGTGCTGTAAAGCACTTCGAGGATAGCCCTGTCCCTTGCTCCCAACCAGTTATTGGTAGGAGGTGTTTCGAGGAGCCTTTTGACTTCTTCGTATTCGAGGAATCTTGGAAGTTTCTTTTCCTGTTTCGGTGTGCGAATAGCAGTAACAGGATTAGAGCCTACCATATTCCTTTTAACCATAAATTTGTAGAAGCTTCTTAACGTGGCAAGCTTTCTTGCTATTGTGCTTTTTGAATATTGCTTTTCGTTCAGTTTCGCCAGATAAGCCCTGACAGAATTCACATCAGCACCGGTCAGGAGGGTGTCAACCTGCGACTTGGCCTGAACGACCACACCAACACCACCTTGATTATAGGCGCCATCTGAATTCCCCTGAGATTGTGTTGTATTATCTGTGCCGTTGTTTCCGGCGAGATAATCAGAGAATTGTGTCAGGTCAGCACCATAACATTTAGCGGTATGCTCTGAGAAATGCTTCTCATACTTGAGATAATTCAAAAAGTCCTGAATGATTGTGTTACTTTCCATAATATGCTCACTTAAAATTATTCTTATAGATTGCTTCTCTCAAATTCCTGCTCATACCCGGACTGCAAAAGTTTATCAGCCTGATATATTAATGACTGGGTGAGCTTGAAACTAAGAACGGCAGCATCAAACCAGTCGAAATCAGTTCTTTCGTCTTTGGCCTGGTCGATCAATGCGTCGATAAGCTCGTCTTCTTTGCCAACTTCATATCGAAAAATGAATTTCTCTTCACCTTTGTTCAATACTAATTGTCGTCGCATTTCAGGTACCATTTTGGTCATCCAAAAAACAATACGTCCTCATTACTTATCGGCCTTCGAGCAAGTGACTGAAGAAGAAAATCGGACTTTTTTAAGGAAATCTTATAAAAACTATATTAGTGCCAAGATTATAGAGTTTTTATCGGCCAATATTGCTTAGTTCTTTACAAAAACCATTGCAAAATGGTGTAAATTTATCTTCATGTATGTATTTATATAGATTTGCTTTATGTTGATTTGTAGAACGTGACAGAATCAATGATCTCGGTCGTTATTTTACCGTCATGCTGAAGTATTTCAGTATGTTTGATGACTTCATTCTCCATAAGTCCAAGGCCGTTACAAATATCCCTAAGAGAACAAGGTCTGCGTCTAATCAAGGCCAATATTTCATCAGCGACAGCTTTTAAATGGGGCTGTTGTTTGAGTTCAGAGACATCAGCAACGATCTCGCATTTTGGGCCGAGCATTTGTTTTATATGCTCAAGGGTTTCAATATCTGTCTTTTTAATATTGATATCAGCGGTTGGCCTGGCAACAGTGTTAAGCTGGATCTTGTCAGGCCGTATTAGCTCGATCACGGAGAGGAATTTTTCTATGCTTTTCTTGTCGGTGTTGACACCCTCGATAATGAAAACCTCGAGCCATATTCGGCCTTTATACATATTTCTAAATGCCTCAAGACCAGTAACAATACTGCCAGCACTGATATTGCCGCATGGGCGATTGATCTTTGTAAAAGCAGACTCATCAACAGCATCCAAAGATGGTACGATCAAGTCAGCTTTTGCACAATCAGCTCTTACTTCGGGCTCTGTCAGTAAAGCCGCGTTTGTGATGATAGCGACCGGTATATCTGATAACTTCTTTATCTTATCTATCAATTTGCCAAGCTTACTATGCAGGGTTGGCTCGCCCGAACCGCTGATAGTAATATAGTCAGCCTTGATGCCTTCATTCAGTCGAGATGCAAGTTCCGCAAGAACATCCTCGATAGGAGTATAATTTTTACGCTCAAGTGAATGAATCGTTGTCCTGCCTAATTGGCAGTAAACACAGTCGAACGGGCAGGTTTTAAACGGGACAATATCTACGCCGAGGCTAAGTCCGAGCCTTCGTGAAGGAACCGGGCCGAAAATATACTTACCGCTACTGGCTGGTTTATTTTTCACGGATAATCTCGAATATTTC
>JANQHJ010000034.1 GCA_028282745.1 Sedimentisphaerales bacterium
GGAACAGGCTAACACAACCACAAGTCAGAATATTCTGTCTGTATTTCTGGATAGCAGCTTTAGTTGTATATATCATCATTTTGCTGCGTTCTTTTAATAAAAGAAACAACATTTCAGCGGAGATTGGAAATGATAAAGAAGATAATTAACTATTTTGTGAGGGGTTTGATAGTTTTTGTGCCAGCGGCCCTTACAGTATTCGCAGTTGTATGGGCGTTTACAACACTGGATGGGATTTTTCGAGATCTTTTCGGTATCAACATTCCAGGGCTTGGATTAGCAACCGTTTTAGCAACAATCTTTACAATGGGAATCCTGGCATCTAATTTCATCGGCAAAAAATTCTTTAAGCTAATTGATAAACTCTTTACACATATTCCAATCGCAAAATTGTTGTATTCGGCAGTAAAGGATTTCATCAAGGCGTTCACTGGTGAACATAAAAGTTTCGATAAGCCGGTACTGGTGGAACTTTTACCTGGAGGGCCGAAGGCGGTCGGCTTTATAACACAGGAATCGCTTGAGAAATTCGAGCTCGCTGAGATGGTATCTGTATATTTCCCGCAATCGTATAACTTCGCGGGACAGCTTTTGATATTTCCGAAGGGACGTGTCACACCACTGAACGTAGAGCCGGCAGATGCCATGAAATTCGTAGTCTCCGGCGGAGTCTCAACAACCTGAGAATTTAAAAATGTAGTTAGAATGTAATGATTATTTTATTGCTCTACACGTTCAATTTTAAAAGCTTTAATCGCATTTAAACCTGATGCTGAAATATCCATGTCAGGATATGAAAGTGCTATATATCCGGCATTGAAACTCTTAGATGTACCGAAGAACCGATTTTTTGTAGCATCAAGGCCTATCCATTTATCCCCAATATAAGCTTCTGTCCATAAATGCGTCGCAAAAACATTCCAGTTTCCCATGTAATAATCAACATAGACATATCCCATAACAATTCTTGCTGGGATACCAGCAGCCCTGCAGAGTGCCGCCGTCAGCACTGCGTATTCGGAACAGTCTCCTTTGCGTTCATTTGCGGTTTCCAGGGCAGAAGCAAACATAGTTCCTCCGCTCGGACGCACATAGCCATTAACGAAGCTCTCGATTTTTCTGGCTGCCTTTACAGCATCTTTTGTTTTACCGACAGCTTTACGGGAAAGTGCTATGATCTTTTCGTGATCACTCTGCAGTAATTCGGTTGACTTCAAAGCTTCGAGGGCCAATTTATTGTCACCGCTATATGGAAATGGGATTCCATCCGGTGCTTTTACAGGGTGTGCTACTAAAATTAAACGCCCACCGTCCAGCTGCTTCACAGTTTGATTATCACCGGAAGGTATTTTAATTTTCATATCATTTTCGGGTTTTAGATGATATTTAATTTCATCGGCTTTATCCAAGTTGTTCAAACGCACCGGACATTTAACTATTCCCATCTTTATAATATCGACGTCTTCAACTTTACCCAAAGCCATTTGTGGACTGCATGAAATAAGCTCTAAGGTAAATCCTCCAAATTTTGTTACAGCTTTCCCGAAATTTAAGTCAGTATCAACGTAACCAATAAGATTTATTTTTCCAAACCGCTTCGAGCGTACCAATGCAAAAACTTCGGTAAGAGCTGTGCTGTTATTAATAAGCTTAACTTGTTTTCTCTTGCCAATCTTGTATTCATAACGAGAGATCTCAAATGGATCATACAAAAATATTTCTCTAGTGGAAAATTTTTCACCTTGCTTTAGATTTGTTCCTTTTAACAAAAGTTTAGCTTTCTCAGCTAATACTAAACTGTCATATTGGTCAATCTTCAAAGAACGGGTTTTCCCATTGATAGTTTTTGTCGCTTCAAATAAGCCTTCATGATTGATTTCACCTTTGATTATTTTATTTTTTTTGTCACGGAAAATCCAAGTCTTCGAATCACTGTATTCAATATATTCAAATGCTATCGGTTTGCCATCCAAAGTTTCAACGTGTTTTGTGTACATTTCCTGCTCAATCGTAGTCCCCATTCGACTGAGTTTCATGAACTCGTAATTGTCATTGATAACCTTGTCAGATTCAACAGTTCGCCCCTTCACAGAATATCCTATTCTTTTTCCATTCAAAAAAGCGGCATAATATTCTTTCGGTCCTTGAGGCTTAGGAACATTTACTCTACTAATCCTATTTTGGGGACTGCATGATTGAATTAGAAAGCAAGTGCTGACTAACAAAACTAATTTGAACACTCTTTTTAACATTTAATAAATCTCCGTTACCAATAGCTATTTTTTCAGTTAAAATCTCACTTTCAGATCATGTATCTATGGATTTGAATTCTAAACGATGGTTCTTTATTTTGCAATATATAAAACCTTCAAAGGCAGCTTCAACTACATCTAATTAGTTGCCAAAAATTGTTTTTTGTCGTATAATCGGCGTTCCTGTTAATCGGATAGGATATGAGTACAGATATTAAAGAACAACTTGAACTGCTGAAAAGAGGCACAGCTGAGATATTCAATGACGCCGAGTTACTGGATAAACTGGCGTTGTCGGCGAAGGAGAATAAGCCGTTGCGGATAAAGCTGGGGCTTGACCCGACGAGTCCTGATATTCACCTCGGTCATACGGTAGTGCTTCGCAAGATGCGGCAGTTCCAGGATATGGGGCACAAGGCTGTATTGATAATAGGGGATTATACGGCACGAATCGGTGACCCGACAGGACAGAACTCAACCCGGCCTATACTTACACAAGAGCAGATCGAGGAAAATGCAAAGACGTATTTCGAGCAGGCGGGGAAAATCCTCGATACATCAGAAGATAAGCTCGAAGTGAGACACAATAGTGAGTGGCTTGAGAAACTGACACTTATGGAGCTTATCCAGATCGCAGCCAAAAAGACCGTGGCCCAGATGATACAGCGGGACAGCTTTAAGCAGCGGCTTGATAAGGGTGTCGATGTTTACGTGCATGAGTTTATTTATCCTTTGATGCAGGGCTATGACTCATACGCAATCGATAGTGACGTCGAGCTCGGCGGGACGGATCAGACGTTTAATAATCTTGTCGGGCGTGATATTCAGCGGGCTTATGACAAGGCTCCGCAAATCGTTATGACCATGCCGATACTGGTTGGTCTCGACGGTGCTGAGAAGATGAGCAAGTCGAAAAATAATTATGTCGGCGTAACAGATGAGCCTAACGACATGTTCGGCAAAATAATGAGCATCTCGGATGAGATGATGGAAAATTATTTCACACTGCTTACCGATATACCGCTTGATAAGGTTAAAGAACTGATCGAGCCGGCTAAGATGCACCCGAAAGAAGCCAAGGTGCTGCTGGGTAAAACTATCATCGCGGGATTCTATGATGAAGCTGCAGCAGAAGCAGCGGCGGCAGAATTCGAGAAGATATTCGCACAAAAGCAACTGCCGACCGACATCCCGGAATTTGAATTAGCAGCTGAGCCTATTACCGTTAAGAAGTTACTGTTGGCCTGCAAGCTGGTATCGACCGGCGGAGAAGCCAAGAGAATGTGCGCTCAATCAGGCGTTACTATAGATGATAACAAGATGACCGATCCAAACGCTGAAATTACTCCCGAAGACGGTATGATCGTGCAGGTCGGTAAACGACGCTTTGCAAAAATAACAGGTTAATATGAATTTACCGAAACTGAAAAAAACTGATAAATACATAGGGCTTTATGTCATTGATTTCGGCGAGCAGAGCTCGGTGGGATTTACGGCTGATGAGGTGGCTGAACTGTTAGAGAGCGAAAAATTCAAAGACGTAAAGGTCTATAAGATACACAATGCTTACCCTGACGGCCGACTGGAATTAAAAGGCGTTACGGCTGATACATTCCAACTGGAATCCGGTATGCTGTTTTATGCCCAGGATAATGAAAAAGCTGAGAAATATTATAATGGGCTGATTGACATTAGTGTTACATCAGCGCCGCCGTGCAGGGCCAAGGTGCATCTTGCTAAATATGCAGATGACAGCTATGTGGTCGCCCTGATCTACCCGGCTGAGTATGATGACGAGGTAAGCGGCTGGCTTTTGCAAAACGATTATAAAACAGAAGGTCT
Source organism: Sedimentisphaerales bacterium (assembly GCA_028282745.1). Lineage (GTDB taxonomy): Bacteria > Planctomycetota > Phycisphaerae > Sedimentisphaerales > Anaerobacaceae > JANQHJ01. Next base: position 4,095 of record JANQHJ010000034.1, read on the forward strand.
GGCGGAAGGCGGATACTCGGCTGTGCAGGGATATTATGATGCCGGGGCGGAAGTTTTAAAACGTCACCAGCTATTCGGTGAGTCGAGCTTTGAGAGCAGAAGCGGCGATTCCCTGTTAGTAGCGGCAAAGCTTGCTGTGCAGAGATAAAATGGCTGGGCAAGTGAGGAAAAACTCGTTTTTAGGGATGTTCGCGGGCCTGATAGCAAGGCTAACACCACATCGCAAAACCAAACCAACAAACGAAGATCTTCGAAAAGCGGATTTCCCTACCAGTACGCAAAGGCTGAATGTCAGATTCACTGACAAGGTAAGAAGCGTTTTTCGTTTCAAATGGCTTCGCAAAACTTCAGATTAATAACCATCTTAACTAAATGTCCTTATTTTAAATAGATTTCTCCACTCCATTCGCCCCGATTAACCGGGACTCATTACGGTCGAAATGACATTTTTAATTCTCTAATACACGCATAATCGTAAATAAACCCTGGCGAGCCGGTTTTTACATTGTTTTTACGCAACATCAGGCTGATTCACATCTACTATATATATAGCGGCGAGTTAATTTGACTGCTGTGAAATGTGAATAAGCGAATTTTTTTAAGGAGTAAAAATTATGAAAAGTGTGTACAAGAAATTAGGTGTGTTACCGGTTATGTTATTGCTATTGGTGGCGTTTGCCAGCTTTGCCCATGAAATAATGCCGCCGTCTGTTACTGCCGTACAGAGCGGGAGATTTACAGTTCATGGGCCTTTCACACATCGCAATCTTTCGGTTTATCTCGTCGAGGCGGATGATGTTATCCGTGATACAAAATTTGTAACGCTGGAGCAGGCATTGAAGGACAGGAAAGTTGTAATACAGGAAACCGGGAATGTTCAAAATCTCACAATTAGCAGTAAGTACAAAAAAGAATATGTTTTTATTCAGTCGGGGGATATTATCCGGGGCGGCAAGCAGGATCGTACCTTAAGCAGTGACTTTATCGTACCGCCCGGTGTAAAAAAAATGCCGCTGCAATCATTCTGTGTTGAGCGCGGCAGGTGGCAAAAACGCGGCGGAGAAGATGTCAGCGGTTTTTCTTATTCGAGTAATCAAGTCGCCTCACGAAAGCTTCGTGTAGCCAACCGATACAGCAAATCCCAGCAACAAGTCTGGAAGAACGTCGATGCCCTGCAGGAAAAATTGGCTACTAATAACGCCGGCAAAAGCGTGCAGTCCAAAAAATCAGCTTCGAGTCTGGAACTAACATTAGAGAATGAAGATGTCAAAAAGCATTCGCTGGGCTATGTCGAGAATTTACAGGGCATCGTCAAGGGCAGAAAGAATATCGTGGGATTTATTTTTGCTATAAACGGCGAGCTTAATACGGCAGAGGTTTACGGCTCTCAAGACCTCTTTGTTCAGCTATGGCCAAAGCTTTTGAAAACAGCGGCAGTGGAAGCGTTTTCGGAATTTAGTAAAAGCAAACACTACCCCATACCATCAGTGGTATCGGTAGCAGAATTCCTGGAATACCCGCAAGAAAGTAAGGTAAAACGCAGCAAGATCAACGATCTGCTAACTACCATTACCCATGAATCCAAGGGTAAAGTCATATTCGAGTCGCTGTTCACGAAAGAACATTGTCTAATCCATATCAGTACAGTCAGATTGGAGGAAAGCGACCATATCAAGCCACACAGTCGTAATTACGAGCAGCAATTACGCAACAATATAAGATAAGCTAAATTTCACGGGTAGGGCTTCGCTGGATCGGGGCCTTACCCATAATTGAATCAAGCCGCTGTATTTTCCTGTTCCATTTGCCATCAATATCATCTAAAATAATATGTAAATAGTTCCAGATTTCAGGGAGGATCAGTCAATGGCTGATAAGCTTGGCCTTAGTGAAAACGCGATGACCGTGCTGCAAAGCAGGTATCTGGTGCGTGATGGAAACGGCAAGTGTGTAGAGACTGCGTCCGAGCTATTTAATAGAGTTGCGACGATGGTGGCTTCGGCGGAGAAACGGTACGGCAACGGCCCGGATAAGATCAGTCAATATCAGCAGAAATATTATGAGCTGCTGTCATCACTTCGATTTTTACCTAACTCGCCAACTCTGATGAACGCCGGGCGGTCTAACCAGATGCTGAGTGCGTGTTTTGTTCTGCCGGTCAATGACAGCATCGAGGAGATATTCGAAACTATCAAGCAAACAGCCTTGATCCAGAAGGCAGGCGGCGGGACGGGGTTCAGTTTAGATAATCTACGCCCGACCGGTGACATTGTCGCGTCGAGCGGCGGTACGACGTCAGGGCCGATCAGTTTTTGGCGGGTATTTTCGGAAGCCACTAATGCCATACAACAGGGAGCGTTTCGGCGCGGCGCGAATATGGCGATGATGAGCACCGATCACCCTGATATTTTGAAGTTCATCTACGCCAAGCAAAAACTCGATGCATTTACGAATTTTAATATCTCGGTAAAGGTAACCGACAGCTGGATGAAAAAGCTGACCCGGACACCCAAGGCCCTTCATGTTATCACGAATCCGCGGACAAATCAGAATTATCTAATACCACGCAATGTCGATATTGAAAATTACACGATTAAAGATCTCGAGCCTATCGGCAGTAAACCACCAGCTTCGGCTGATGGTAAGAAATACTACAGCGTCTCTGATCTATGGAAAGATATCATCAAATGCGCGCACGCTACCGGTGAGCCGGGCGTTGCTTTTATTGACCGCATCAACCAGGACAACCCAATTCCGTCGCTCGGGGCTATAAAGGCGACTAATCCTTGTGGAGAACAGCCGCTATTCGATTATGAGGCGTGCACACTCGGCAGTATTAATTTAACAAAGTTTGTTGTTGAAAATAACGGGGCAATGGAACTGGACTACGATGCGCTGGCTTCGGTCGTTAAGCTTTCAGTCAGGTTTCTTGATAATATTATTGACTGCTGTCAGTATCCAGTTCGAGAGACGGTCAAACTCGCCCAGGCTAATCGAAAGATAGGGCTTGGTGTTATGGGATTTGCGGATCTGTTATTCATGCTCGAGATTCCATACGACAGCCAAAAGGGTGTGGATTTTGCCGAGAAGTTAATGGGTTTTATCAAAGAAAAGGCACACAAGGCCAGTGTCGAGCTTGCCGATGAACGAAGCCCGTTTCCGAACTGGAGCCAGAGCACGTGGCGGACAGAGAAGAACCTGCGAATTCGCAACGCATCGGTAACGACTATCGCACCGACAGGAACGATCAGTATTATCGCAGACTGTTCGGCTGGGATCGAACCTTTATATTCGCTGGCATTTACGAGGCAGGTACTGGATGGTAAAAAGCTGGTAGAGGTCAATCCGATATTCAAGGCTGTGGCCCAGGAGCAAGGCTTTTTTAATAAGACATTCGCAAGCAGGCTCGCCCGGACCGGCAGTATCCAGGGGATGGAGAAGATTCCAGCTTATATCCGAAGGATCTTTAAAACCGCTTATGACGTCAGTCCGCAATGGCACATCCAGATGCAGGCTGCTTTTCAGAAGCACTGTGATTCGGCAGTCAGTAAAACAATTAACTTACCCACCAAGGCCACTTTAGCCTCTGTCGATAAGGCTTATAGATCCGCCTATCAGAACAGCTGTAAAGGCATTACCGTTTACCGCAAAGGCTCAAGGGAGATTGAACCAATGGTCCAATGCCCATATTGCCCATAATTTCAGGGTGAATTTCACTTTACTATAACCCCGAAGCTACCCAGATAGAGCATTTTAGGGAAAGGATAATAAAATAGGAAAAAAGTTAATGAATTTATCGGGCATTTGCCGAAACAAATAATAAGCACAATTTTCTCCCCTCCGGAAGACGTCGGACGACCCAAAATCGTCCGATGTTTTCTTTTATGCCAAATCAGGCTTTATATTGAAATCAAGTGTTTTGGCCACAGCATTTCTTGTATTTTTTACCGCTCCCGCATGGGCAGGGGTCGTTTCGACCTACTTTTGGTGTGTCGAGTTTGATCTGTTTGACTTGTTGTTCGCCCTGCGGGGCCTGGGCGGCTGCCCGCTGGCGTTCTGCGACTGCGAATTGGCCTACCTCGTCGTGGGCGGTTCGGCTTACATTGTAAACGCTTCTGGCCTGTGCGCCGGCTTCGAGCCTTACCTTGAAGATAACATCTGTAACTCGATCCTCTACCGAGGCGAGCATTTCGGAGAACATTCTATGGCCTTCGCGTTTATATTCGATCTTGGGATCTTTCTCCGCCATGGAACGCATCCAGATACTGTTTTTCAGGTGATCCATAGCATAAAGGTGGTCCTTCCAGGCTCCGTCATAAACCTGCAGCAGGACATATCTTTCGAGATCGCTCAGCTCACGACGCAGGAACTCTCTGCCTGTTTGTTCTATTATCTCTTTGGCCTTATCATCTTTAGATAAATCATCAGCGGTAAGCTTTGAATCGAAACGATCATTAGCCCAACTGACGAGTTCTTCAGTTTTTAGAGAAGCGAGCTTGTTTTCTATTTCCTGGCCGAGTTTTTCGTCACTGAATGATTTGCTTAGATCGACAAGTTGTGAGTGCAGTTTCTGTGGAGTCAGATCCTGCAGTCTTTCGGCTGAGTAGCCTGCGTTATATTTTTTATTCGCCCAGTCGGTGACCATTTCAAAGCCGTAAACATTCGGACCTTCCAGTCCATAAACCATATTCATGGCAAATTCAACGGGATATTCGATCTCACGTTGTTTGTAGTTTTCGGCAGCCTTGTCGATAATTGCCTGCTCAACTTCCGAGGGCTTTTTATCTTTAAGCTCGTCGAGAGTGAGTTTCATATTAAATTTAGCTTTTGCCCAATCGGCGAAAGTTTTAGTTGCGAAGTTCTCGTGCAGGAATTCATCTATCTGCGAGCAGTCTTTTTTATCGACCTGCCTGGCGGCAGCTTCTACGAGCAGCTCTTCTATTTCTTCATGTGATTGATATTTAACTTTCGACGGGCTAAGACTGACCTGGAAAGCGCTCATCGCCCATTTACACAGCCCCTGCAGGTTCCATGTTCGAGGATCGGAATAATCTTCAAGATACTCGCCGAGCGAAAGTGATATTTCATTGGCAACCGAATCCTTCGCCTTTTGTTTAATAATCTCCTCAATCTCAGCAGCTTTATGGCCTTTGACATCGGCAGGTCGCAGATCAACACCAAAACTTGCCCTCGCCCATTCCATGATGCAATTGATGGAGTAGTCATCAGCAAGGATGGTTTGGCAGTTCTCACTAATGGTCGAGTTTATCATTTCCTCGATAATATCTTTCAGGCCGGTACCGGCAAGTATGGCGCGGCGACGTTTATAAAATACGTTTCGCTGCGAATCCATAACCTCGTCGTACTCAAGCAGGGATTTTCGCGATTCGAAGTTGCGTTCCTCGACTTTTTTCTGCGCCTTTTCGATACCCTTACTGATCTGCCTGTGATGGATGGGCATGCCTTCTTCCCAGCCGATCCATGAAAGAGCCTTGACTGTCCATTCCGGTGCGAAAAGACGCATAAGGTCATCCTCAAAGCACAAGAAGAACTGACTCGAACCCGGATCACCTTGTCGGCCGCATCGGCCTCGAAGCTGGTTATCAATGCGTCTTGCTTCATGCCGCTCAGTACCAAGGACATGCAGACCGCCAAGTTTTTTGACTTCATCTGAGAGTTTGATGTCAGTACCACGGCCAGCCATATTTGTAGCGATGGTGACATTACCGCGCATCTTGCCGTCACGGCCTTTATGCTGCTGGCCTGCTTTTTCAACAATCAGTGCTTCTCGGGCGTGCTGCTTGGCGTTAAGGACTTCGTGCTCGACGTCGAAGCGTTTTGTAAGAGAATTCGAAAGTGCCTCGTTCTTTTCGACACTGACCGTACCGACAAGTACGGGTCGGCCTTCTAAGCTCGCTTCGTTTATATCTTCTGTAATGGCTTCAAATTTTTCTTTAACAGACTTATAGATAACATCATTGCGGTCGTCACGAACGCATGGTTTGTTAGTTGGGATAATTACGACTTCAAGGCCGTAAATATTATTGAATTCCTCAGCCTCGGTAGCAGCGGTACCGGTCATCCCGGCAATCCGGCTGTAGAGCTTGAAAAAATTCTGCAGGGTAATAGTAGCGAGCGTCTGTGATTCTTCTTTGACCTGGACGCCCTCTTTAGCCTCGACGGCTTGATGGAGTCCGTCGGACCACTGGCGGCCGTGCATTAATCGGCCGGTAAATTCGTCAACGATAACGACCTTGCCGTCCATGACAACGTATTCTTTTTCTCTCTCGTAAACAACGTGTGCTCGCAGGGCCTGTGATATTAAATGGTGCCAGCCAAGATTTGTACCCGTAGAGAATGAGCCTACGCCGGCGGCTTCCTGAGCTGCACCGACACCTTCGTGTGTCATGTGCGCCGATTTGCGGTCGTGCTCCACTTCGTAATACTGCGTCGCTCTTTCAAGTCTTAGCTGGGCTGATTCATATTCTTTTTCGGTTTGCTCGATGACTTTTTTGGCTTTTTCTATACGAGCGTCGTCTTTTACTTTTCTGGCTTCACCGAGCTCGCCCTGAGCGTTGGCGATAGTTCGTTCGGAAGAATCAATTTTCTTCTTAATACTGTCGTACTCGCTCTGCAGGCTGATGAGCTTTCGGGCTACCTGATCAGCCTTTTTGTACTTATTTACATCATCTACAGCTGGGCCGGAGATAATAAGCGGAGTTCTTGCTTCATCGATAAGAATGGAGTCAACTTCGTCAATGAGGGCATATTCGAGATCGCCCTGCACCATTCTATCGATAGACATTTTCATGTTGTCGCGCAGGTAGTCGAAACCGAACTCATTGTTTGTCCCGTAATTGACGTCGCAGAGGTATTGCTGTTTGCGTTCGTCGCCGCCGGTATCCATATCGGCCTGGATCGCGCCGACCGTCATGCCGAGAGAATTATAGACAGGAGCCATCCATTCGGCGTCACGCTTGGCGAGGTAGTCGTTGACTGTCACTACGTGAATACGTTTACCGGTAAGGTGTACGAGATAGGCGGCAAGAGTAGCCACGAGGGTCTTGCCTTCGCCAGTTGCCATTTCGGCAATCTTGCCGTCATATAAAACATTTCCGCCTACAAGCTGGACGTCGAAATGACGCATCTCGACGTTGCGCTGGGCAGCTTCGCGGACAACGGCGAAGGCCTCCGGCAGGATATCCTGTGTGTTTTCACCATTTGATAATCTTGATTTAAACTCAGAGGTTTTTTCTTTTAGCTGAGCGTCTGAGAGAGTTTTTATCTTCTCTTCGAAGGCACCGGCCTGTTCGGCAATAACGGAGTAAGCCTTAACAAGGCGCTCGTTCCGTGAGCCGAAAATCTTTATGAGTATCTTACTTATTTTATCAAGCATTATTATACTTCAAATTCTAAATCCGAAACTCTAAACAATATCGAAACTCAAAATGCTTTGCAGAAAAGATGATTAAAGTCATTGCGAAGGAGCGACAGCGACTGCGGCAATCTTGATTTTGGAACGTTTAAGATTGCTTCGCTGCGCTCGCAATGACCTGATGTTACAACTTTTATACAGAGCAAATTCAAATTTCAAATGTTTAAAACAAGAGCATTTAGTATTTTGTATTTCTATCATTCGAATTTGTTTCGATTTTCGTAATTAGTATTTTTATTTTACGCGGGTTATGTATTCGCCTGTTCGGGTATCAACTCTCAGCATTTCACCAACTTTGATGAAAGGCGGGACCTGTACTATTAATCCTGTCTCCATTGTTGCGGGTTTGTTCTGGTTGGTAGCGGTTGCGCCTTTGATCTCCGGCGGAGTATCCGTAACTTCCAAATCAACGGTGTTGGGCAGGTTGACTATGACAGGCCGGCCTTCGTACATGCAGACTTCGAGCTGAGTATTGGGCTTGCAATATTTAGGGCCGTCGCCAAATGCGTCGTCATCAAGGGTGATCTGCTCGTAATTCTGCGTATCCATCAGGATGTGCTCTGAGCCTGACGAATAGAGATACTCGTATTTACGTTTATCAAGATAGGCGTCTTCTATTGTTTCCTCGCTTCGCAGACGGATGTTCTGTATCGAGCCGTCATCGAGGCTTTTGAGCTTTGTCTGATATACAGCTCCGCCCTTGCCGAGTTTTACGTGTTGATAATCGACAATCCAGAAGAGCTTGCCGTCGATAATGACGGTCTGGCCTTTTTTCATTTCCGCAGCTTTCATCTACAACCCCTAAAAAACAGTAAAATATTAATCATAAACAAGGGGATAAGTATCGCAGAATGAGGCGATTATGTCAAGAATGAGCCTTATTGAGGTATTTTGTACTTAATAGTGCCGGGGTAGCCGGGACAGACACTGATAATTTCCTGGCCGTCGCGAAGAGAGTTCCGGCGGATCGGTTTAAATTTAACGCCGGCATTATCTAAACGGCGACTGAATGGATAGTCGAAATATTTGAAATCTATCTCTATCTCGCCTACTTCTTTGAGCTGGGCCATCTGTTTACGGAGAGTTTTTGTTGTTTCGATCTCCCAGCTGACATGTACGACCGCTGCTATCAGTGCATTGACCATGATAAGGGCAACCAGTGCCCATGTAGCAATACCCAGGACGCGCGATCTACACTTATAAAAAATTGCGGCAACCGGGACGACCGGCAGAAACCATAACTGTGGGCCGTAACGGGCCCACCATGAATGCTTGCTTATCGAAAGCGATGCGACAATTGTAATTACGGCTATGATAATTGCTATCTTCGGGAGCTTCGGCCAGAATAAAATCGTAATTAGCAGAGCAATGCCAACCAGGAAAATGCCACTAAAAAACGGGCCGAAGCCTGATATTCGAAGCTCGTGGAAATACGTCATAGTGAAATCTTTTTTAGTAAGGCAGAACGGCCACATAAGTTCAGCGTCCTTGCCTCCCATGAACGGCTGGGAGCCGGGCCGGCCGAAGATGGCATAGCCAAATCTCTGGAAACGGTTCTTATCAAACATATTATGCGGCGTTTCATACATCTCAATCGGGTCACGACCCTGCATAGCAAGGCTGGGATGTTCTTCTGTTCCCATCAATGGATAGAAAATATGGCCACGATGCCTGTAATTCGTGACGTAGGGATTATAGCTTAATCCGGCAGTGCCTATGATAACCGCCAGCGTAAGTAATATACCATAGCGAAAGATCATGTCGCGACGTTTGATGAGACAGTACAAGCCAATACCGGCACAAGCAAAGCATATATAAACCAGCCCGGAGAATTTCACACTGATGCAAAGGATAACGGAGGCTGCGATAATCAATACGGTCATCCAGTTAATCCTCAAAAAACTGCTAAAGACAGCAGCAAGGAAACACGCCATGTAGGATATCAAGAGGCCGTCCACATAAGTACAATACAGCTGGCAAGTCGTCACGGGATTAAGCGAGACTATCGACGCGACAGCAACCGCTTTTAATCGTGTCATACCAAAATTCAGACAAGCAGCTAATACAGATAAAAATGTTGCGGCGAAGGAAAGTAAGTTCTGACAATCGGCCAGTTCGATGCTGCCGGAGGTTTTGTAAAAAGCCAGGGCAATATACCATGAGCCTTTTGCATAATGTCTCATCCATCGCTGGGTATGATGCTGCAGGGACTGCATCGGCTGTTTGACGGGATTCCAGCCTTCTGCCATTTTGTATATACCGGTAAGGTGATACCACAGGCCATCCCACGACATATCATAAAGAACCGCTGATACTAAAATCGAAATCGTAATAATAGCTATGACAATTATGACAGGCCAAAATAAAAGTTTTTTGGCAAGTCCCGCTCTTTTACCGAGAAATACGCCAATAAAAAGTGAAAGGATGAAAGCTATCGGAGCGATAAAAGCACACGGCGATAAGTCGAATAAGAAACTTAAAAAAACGCCGAGCTGTGTCAATACCAGAAAGCAAAGCAATATCGCGGCAGCAGAGAAACAGATTATCGCAAGTTGAGTGTTCTTCCCGCAGCTTAGATCGGAACGGTCAATGTTGTTATTGTCAGTGCAGTAAGCAATATTCATAACTTAATTCGAGTCTTTCGGGTCCCGGCCCTGCTCGATAGCAGCTATTTTGTTTACACGCCTTTGATGGCGGCCGCCCCTGAAGTCAGTCTGGAGCCAGACTTCGACAATCTTACGAAGCAGAACCTCTCCGACCAGATCGCCGGAGACACAGAGCACATTAGCATTGTTATGGTCGCGGGATATTTGAGCGCTTAGCTCGTCGTAGCAGAGAGCGGCCCTGATGCCGATAATTTTATTAGCTGTGATGCACATGCCGATGCCGGTACCACAGGCTAAAATAGCGCGGTCAACCTCGCCTGATGAGACAGCTTTGGCGGCGACGTAAGCGATGTCGGGATAGTCAACGGGATCACCGCTGCCGGTGCCGAAATCGACAACTTCATGGCCGAGCTGCTGGACGATATTTTTGGCGAGCTCTTTCGAGCTAAAACCTCTATGATCACTACCGACTGCTATTTTCATAATCGCAAGTTCTCAAATCTCTTTTTGATCGATTCCTCGATCATATCAAAACACTGTTCATATACCTTCATACCCTGTCCGATAGGGTCAGAGATATTTTTATCATCAGCAAGTAAAAAGCATTTATTCGCTACGTTGTGTGACATAAAAATCCTGTCTGCATGCTGTGTAGTCATGGTGTATATAATGTCACTTCGCTCGATCAAATCGGCGGTCAAAGGGGTGTTTCTGTGACCACTAATATCAATTCCCTTTGCCTTGCAAACTGCTACTGCCTCTTCACTTGCGGGCCAACCTGAAGCTCCCATTATACCCGCAGACGATATTTTATAGCCTATTTTAGGGAGTTGGTCAATATTGCATTTCAGTTTTTCGGCAACGAGTTTCTTGCATATTCCCTCTGCCATCGGGCTTCGGCAGGTATTACCGGTGCAGACAAAAAGAATATTAACTGTGCTGTTTTGGGCTAAATCCTCTTGTGAGTACACGCCCTGCCTTAATATCTGTACGCCCATCTTATCTATTTTAACGACAGTGCTGTTATCACAATATTTTGTTTTGCCGCCATCGATTATAGTTTCGAGCTGGCCGTCAAAATTCTCGATAATAGGTTGGGCATCGACCGGTGAATCCTGGCCGCTGACATTTGCGCTTGGTGCAACGACTTCGCAAGAAGCCTTAGTCAGCAGTTCGGCCGCTATTTTGTTTTCCGGGCAGCGGACGCCAATCGAGTTTTCCCTGTAAAGATTCTTAAAAACTTCATTGTCCAGAGTCTGACTAAGTTTGCTAATATCTTCTTCGGTCAATCCAAAAACGATAGTAAGGGGCCCCGGCCAAGCTCTCTCGATGAGTTTAGCGGTTCGCATGTTCATATCCGGTACGTATTTGCTGAGCTGGTTTTTATCGCCTATATGGAGCGTATAAAATTTACCTGCCGCCCTGTTTTTAAGCCTGTTAAGCTTTTCAAGTGCAATACTGGAAACCCGGCAGGCTATTCCATAAACGGTTTCGGTCGGAAAAGCGACCAGGCCATTGGACGAGATAGTCCGGGCTGCTCGTGTTATGGCTGAAAGGTCAGGGTCGTCAGGCGATAGTTTTATTATGTCTGTTTTCATATCAAAAAGGTAAAGCGAAAATAAATCCCTGTCAAGCTCAGAAAATAAACATAGCATCACCGTAGGAATAGAAACGGTAACGCTTTTGTATAGCATGTCGATAAGCTTCTTTTATATTATCAAGTCCGGCAAAGGCGCCGACTAAGGCGATCAGGCTCGAACGGGGTAAATGGAAATTAGTCACCATCGCGTCAACGAGCTTGAATTCGTAACCTGGTGTAATGAATAATTTCGTGGTTCCATTAAATGGCCTGGCAAGGCCACCCTCTGCAATGGTCTCCAAAACCCTGACACTGGTAGTACCAACAGCTACAATTCGCCCGCCTCGCTGTTTTGCATTATTGATGATTCCAGCATTAGCTTGATCTACCTCAAACCTCTCGGTATGTATTTTGTGATCCTCAATATTTTCAACGGTTATGGGTTTAAAGGTTCCCGCTCCGACATGTAGAGTAACATTGGCAAAGAGTACGCCTTTTTCTTTTAGCTCATCGATAAGTTCATTCGTAAAATGCAGCCCGGCTGTCGGTGCGGCGACGGCGCCGGATCTGTCCGCGTAAACAGTCTGGTAACGCTGGCGGTCTATCTTGTTCTGCTCGACATCAGTTGAGCGTTTGATATAGGGAGGCAACGGAGCGAAGCCTACATGATCGAGAATTTCTTCGGTAGATAAATCGCTATCAATGCTTAAAAGGCATTGGCCGTCGCTGAGTTTTTCTACCAATCGGGCATCACAGAAATCCGTACCATCCTGGTTTTTCAAAACTATGTTTTCATCGGCTTTTACCTTGCCGAAGCCTTTTAACATTACCAGCCAGTTGGAATCCTGCTGATTCAGAAAGAGGCCTTCGAGCTTTGCACCGGTTTTACGGGCGGCAAAGAAGCGGGCCTGGAGAACCTTTGTGTTGTTGATAACAAGGCAGTCACCGGGGGCTAAAAAGTCGGCTATCTGGTCAAAAATACGGTCCTGCAGTTCGCCGATGGCGCGAAGCATTATCAAGAGCCTTGAGCGGCTTCTTATAGGGCCGGGATGCTGGGCAATCAGCTCGGCGGGCAGTTCGTAATCAAGACTATCAGTTTTCATACATAGAAGTTATCAGACCTGAGCCAAAATGAGAAAAAAAATTTTCCGCGGTTTTGAGCAAATATCGAAAATGTAACCGGCAAAGCTAAATCATTTGGTAAGTCAGGCGGCTGTCGGGCCGAATCTCAATAAGGGTAAGCAAATCAAGTAAAGACCGGTTGTAAGAGGATTTTTAAGATGGTTTCAAGGAAAGATTTCGAAAAAACGGCATGCACGATCGCATCTCTTAACAGGACTCAACTGACCATACGCATCAAAAATTTCAAAGGCCGGTTCAGGCTGGATTTTACAGAGGATTACCTTAAAAAACAAAGTGTCGATCGTCTTCGCCATATCCTGCTGGCCGCTTTTATCACGGCTGGAAGCAGAAATTGACAGAGTAAAACTCTTCTATTTAAGCCGAGTCCGACTTATACAGTCTTTCCCCATAGAAAGGCATTCGATACTTGTTAATTAGTTAATTGGTTAATTGGCTAATTGGCTATTCGATGCTTTTTGCTCGATAATCCCGTTTTTATTTTAGGATTATAAGTTAATGTTTTATGATTGAGGCAGGGTTATCGTTACCGTGGTGCCTTGCTGGGGTTGGGAATCAATCTTAATTGAGCCGGAATTTAGTTCTATTAGTCTCGTAGCATTAGTCAGGCCCATACCGCGTTTACGCCCTGCCTGTTTATAGGAATAGAACGGATAAGTTGCTTTTTCCAATATGGTCTCGTCCATACCCGCGCCATCGTCTTTAATGTCGATCTGCACCAAATTGCCGATTAGATTAGCTGTGATCCGTACCGGGCCGGGCTCTTCGCCGTAAGATTCTACAGCATTGGAAATGATATTTGCCAGAGACGAAACTATCTGGGCCGAATCCACCGAAACGTCGGTAACATCGTCGGCGATGTGGATTTCAGCTTTAATCTTTTCAATACCGGTCTTTTGGATGGTCAACTGAACGGCTTCGTCGATTATTTGGGCAACTGAGACAAGCACCTTTTTCGGAACAGCAGGGTCAGCGAAATTCATAAGGTCGCGAACGATCTGTGTGAGCTGGCGACAGTTCTGTTGGATCTGCAACAGGGCTTGCTTTTTCTGCTCGTCAGTCTCAGCCCGGCCGAGCAGCTGGCTTCGGCCTGATATTACCGAAAGCGGATTATTCAATTCATGCGCGGCACCTGCGGCCATTTCCGCCAGAGCTGAAATATACGAATCGAGCAGGCCTGTTGGTTTGGCAACTGCTGATTCGGCAGCTTGCGGTTGTGGTTTTGGAGCTGATATTGTAAGCGAGGCGAAGACCTCAGCGAAATACTGCTGCTTCAATCTTGCATACGCGGCATCGAGGACCGACGCGGCGATAAAGCAGGTAGCTTTGAACATATCCTGCAAACCTGCGGTTCCTATCGGGTAGCTGAATTCAAATACGATGGCCCCTGCCACCCTGTCACCGGAGATCAATGGAGCGATTTTTGTTCGACTAAGCTCAAATTCCGTATCGAACTGTTCGAAAAGCCATGGGCAGGCTTGCTCGGCATCGATTACAGTGAATTCATTTTGAAATTTTTGAGGAACCGGTAGAAAAGCCTGTGGCGGATGAAGAGTCAGATTCCTTGAGCCGTTATCAAGATCAACGACAACCGCTTCAAGAGATGTGTCCTCATCCGGAGGAGTTAAATAGAGACAAACCTGGCCGGTCTGGTAAAACTTCTGCCACTGAATAGCAAACTGTCTTGCTACCTCGATGGGTTCGGTCTCGGCGGTTATGCTTGCGAGAAATTCTGTCGCGAAATCGAAGTGGGTCGATTTTGTCTGGGCAAGCTGGGCCTGCTGCGCGAACCGACTGCTCTCGGCGGAGAGGTCCCTGGCAATATCCTGCAGCGCGTTGCAATATGTATTAATATCTGTTTGGGAGTCTTTATTTAAAAGCTCGTGCAAATTAGATAAGCGTTGTCTCGTACCAAAACCAATATCCTGCAGTTGGACATCGCTTAGTTTTAGCGACGAAACGACGCCGTCAAAAGGCTCGACAGTATCGAAGCTGCCAGTTGTACCGAGTTCGAATTTTCTGCTCATTAGATATGCCAGCCGAACTATACGTATTAGCTCACATGAGGAAAACCGCTCGGCTAACATTTCGATGTTTGCCTGGTGCAGCCAGATGGCAAACTGGATCGATTCCGGCAGGTGCCATTTGGCGGCGAGGCGTTTGCCGAGAATAGTATAGTCGAGATGAATATTCTGCTGCTGGATGGTGCAGAGATTCAGAGACTCGGCCTGGGCCTGATTTATCATTGTCTCGAAGCTTCTCGGCATGGCCTGGGCCAAAGCAAGATTGCCGATTGAATATAACAGCCCGGCCGTATAGGCAAAATTAGAATCTATTTCGCTACTTGACTGCCCTGCTATCTCGCGGGCCAGATGGCCTACCGCAACGGCGTTAAATACAAGCTGCTTTTGAAGCTTTAGTTTTTCAGGATCAGTACTTTGTGGTGAGATGTGCTCGATAGAGAAAAAGCCGTCTTTAATCTGCCTTAGGTGCAGATGCTGCAGCAATGAACGGATAGAAGTTTGCGCCGATGCCGGCTTTTTGCCGTTTTGCTGAGCAAGGTCAAATGTCATTAACGCCAAAGCCGGGTCTGATTCGATAATAGATATCAGCTCCGACGGCGATAAACGCATCCGGCTGAGTTTAGATAAGAACTCGGTAGCTATCGACGGCAATACGCCGAGCGTATCGAGCCTGCCCACGGCCATCTCAACTTCGCGGGCTATTTGCTTCTGTGAGGAACGAGCGCCCATTTATTAAGCCCCTGACCATAAAATTCGGCAACAAACAATTTTCAAAACTCCTCCGTTGGTGACTTGCACTAATAAAGTCTATTTCATCTGTAGGACCGAACAAACCCTCTGAACAAGCTGATCAATGTTGAAAGGCTTGCGAATAAAATCTTCGGCGCCGCATTTTAATAAATGGTCTATCTCGTCCTGTTTGACGACACCACTTACAATGATGATCTTAATATCCTGGTAATCCGGATTCTGCTTTATTGTCTGACAAACAATATTTCCATTTACGTCCGGCAGCATGTAATCGAGCAGAATGATATCGGGTGAAAAACGCTGCGTAAGAATGCCGGCATCATAACCACTCGAAGCTGTCTCTACCTCGAACCTTCCATCCCGACTGAAAATCTCACTAATGAGATCCACGATTTCAGCGTCGTCGTCAACTATAAGGATTTTCTTTCGGCCAGAATCGAGATTGTCCAACGGAATCTTGTTGGACTTCATAAAATTGACAAGGCTCTGTCTTGGTATGCGCCTGAACTTCGAGCCTGGAATGCGAAAGCCTTCGAGACGGCCTGAGTCGAAACATCTGATTATTGTCTGCTGACTTACTTTACATATTTCAGCAGCTTCGCCGGTTGTGAATAGGTCCTTCATTTTCCATTTCCTCTAAATTTAGTCAACTCCATTTGCCTGCCCCCTCCAGACTGCCTTTATATCCTAATTTAACTATCGACCAGAGCGTTTGTCAAGGATTAAAAAAACTGGGTAAATTAAGGTTCTTAGTGGTAAAAAAAGAGATTTTATCAGGCTTTGCAGGGGATTTCTTAGCTTAATTTTGCCAGAAATGCTAAGTCTATTTTCAACAAGGCCTTGCAATAGCTCAGACAGGATATTTTTAGACAAGATAACAGGATTAACAGGATATATATAGCTTGGGGCCTCTCTTGAGGAGCCCAAAGAGATAAAAAGAAAAACGCCTGCAGTTTCCCACCACAGGCGTTATCCTTAAGGAGGAGGAACGTGTTATTTATACTTAACCTGCCTTGGGAGGAGAGAGCAAGGCAGGTCAGGTTTTTAGCGGCTTTTGTGCAATTATTATTACGTTAAATATCGTATAACTATGAAGAAGTTTGCCGTTTCTCTCTCATGCCCGAACCAAGGCACCCTAAGTCGCTATTTAACAAGTCCTTACGGTATTATATTTTCAAACAATTGCTAACTTTATTTGCTATACGCGGGGGTATGGCCGAAAGTTCGTGAAAAATCCTGTTTTTTTCGTTTTAAACAGCTTTACACCAAAGCGCTAAGGTACTATTTTGCTTAGTAACAATTCACTAATTGTCCATAAACGAAAGGACTAAAGATGGGAGATAAAATAAGGGAAAGCTGGCAGAACTGCTGTGCAATGAACGACAAAAGCCTTCTCGGCGATAAGGGAATTCTCGCTCTTAATAAAATGGAAAGATTTTCAAAAGGAGATGTAATGAAAAAGTTAGTATCTGTTACAGCAATCATAAGTGCAATTTTCGCTTTAGGGATGAAAAAGCCGGAGAAGCCGGCACTTACAGATGAGCAAACAGTAGCTATACAAGAAGCCGTTCTTAAAACTCATATGGAAATGATCAAAGCAATGGAAAAAGTTGAGGTCGAGAAATTTCACGAGTTCATAATCGAATCGGGAGAAGGAACGTTAATAACGGATGGCACTCTTACGACTCGACAAAAATCACTGAAAAGAATGATGAAAAGTTCCGGAGGAACCGAGAAGATCAAGTATGAATTCAGCAAAAAAATTGTAAATGTAATTTCGCCAGATACAGCTATACTTATCTGCAAAGGCAAAAGCACCGTAAATAGATATTCGGGAGAGGTGTTTGTCGATGAATTTGCGATTTCAAGTGTTTTTGTTTTAAAACAGGGCAAATGGAAGATCGTACAAGGACATTATTCGAGACCAAACCAACAATAAAACTGAAAGGTTCATAAATATGGAAGAAATAAAAGCAGAATGCCTGAAGTTAATGAAAGCTGTAGAGGACGCGTATTTAGGAACGATAGACAGCGATGGATTCCCGCAGATAAGGGTAATGGCCAATCTTAGAAATCAAAAGATGTGCAACACTGCTCCGGAAATTTTCAAAAGTCATGACGAAGATTTTCTGCTCTACATGGCAACCGGGCACTCATCAGATAAGATGAAGCAGATCAGGGCTAATCCAAAGATTTCGGTTTATTTCTACAAGGCTGGGGAAATGCATACTTTGAGGTTGGTTGGTAGTGCCGAGGAAATAAATGATCTTGAACTGAAAAAGCAGCTCTGGCAGGATGAATGGGAAATGCACTGGCCGGGCGGTGTCGAGGATCCTGAATTAGTAATAATCAGGTTAGAGCCTGATTACGCCAAAGGCTGGTACAATGAAGGGCCTTATAAGTTCAATTTAAAATAAAGCCATAGTTAAGCCTATACCAATAAATATAATTTGTTTTGTTGACAGGCGGATTACGGCGATGTACGATACGTATCCTGTTGGACTTAGCTTTTGGCGGGATTTCACGAGCCTAAAGATGAGTCCCTGAATTGTAACTTTTCGAATTTTTGTACTATTTCGAGCGAAAGGTTTAAATTGGCTAAGGTTGTGGTCTGCATACCCGCACGATACGGATCGGTCAGATTCGCCGCTAAGGTTCTCGCCAAAGATACCGGCAAATATCTTATCCAGCACACATACGAACAGGCTTGTAAGGCAAAGTTGGCTGAGCGTGTCCTGATAGCTGCCGACGATGAGCGGATAGTCGATGCGGCTAAGAGTTTTGGAGCCCAGTGTGTTCTAACCAGCACCGAGCATCAAAGCGGTACTGATCGAATAGCTGAAGCAACCAAGAATATCGAAGCTGACATCATCGTAAACGTTCAGGGCGATGAGCCGGAGATCGATCCGGTTAATATCGATAAGGTAGCTCAGCTGCTTATAGATAATCCCGATGCCCAGATGGGAACGCTGGCAGCAAAGTTTCAAAGCATCGAACAGATAAAGAATCCTAATATAGTAAAGGTTATATTGGATAGGAAACAGGTAACAGGGAACAGCAAAAGAGCTATTTACTTTAGTCGTAGTGTCATTCCATACGACCGCAGTCAAGAGGGCGCGGGTGATATATCAAATTATTTGCGGCACCTGGGGATTTATTCATACCGAAAAGATTTTCTGCTTAAGTTCAGCTCAATGGAGCAGACAAAACTGGAACAGATAGAAAAGCTCGAACAACTACGGGCTATTGAAAATGGATACTCGATAGTTATGGCAGTAGTCGAACATACCTGCGACGGGATAGACACACCTGAGCAATATAAAGCGTTTGTGGAGAGATACAAAAATAAATATCGAATGTAAAATTTCCAATGTAGAATTCAGAAATAATGGTCATTGACGAATAACGAGAAGCGAGTTACGAATGACGAATTCAGACTATAAAGCTTTGCGGCTTTAATAGAAATAGTCCGCGGAAATCCGTAGAATCCGTGGTTTCTTTTTAAGAAATAATTGTGTTAATCTGTGGCAGAAAAGGTAAGGTAATGACTAAAGAAAATGATTTATTAGCATCGGTCAGTAATACATCGACGGATAGTGAATTTTTCTCACCAATACCGGCTGGGTACAAAAAGGGTAAAACCAAGTATGTGTTCGTACTCGGTACGGTTATGAGCGGGCTGGGCAAGGGGATATTCAGTTCGTGTCTGGCTAAGCTGATGCAGGATAAAGGGCTAAAGGTTGCGCCTATTAAGCTGGAAGGCTATCTCAATATCGATTCTGGAACGCTTAATCCATTCAGGCATGGTGAGGTGTTCGTACTCGATGACGGCATGGAATGTGATATGGACCTTGGCACCTACGAACGCATGCTGGATATGGACCTTAGCAGGGCCAACTTCACAACGAGCGGCCAGATATTCAGCTCGGTGCTGAACAAGGAACGGCACGGCGATTATCTCGGCAGGGACGTTCAGATGATCCCGCATGTAACCGGCGAGGTAAAATTGAAGCTGCGACAGTTAGCGATGGACAGCGGTGCCGATATTGTATTCGTTGAGATCGGCGGGACGGTCGGCGACTTAGAGAACGCTTATTATATCGAGGCAATGCGAGAATTAGCCTATGAGGAAGGAGCTGACAGCAGCTGCTTTGTCGCTCTTACTTATATACTCGAGCCCAAGACACTTGGTGAGCAAAAATCAAAGGCGGCCCAGTTAGGTATTAAACAGTTAATGCAGCTTGGTGTTCAACCTGATATTATTGCATGTAGAGCGAGCAGCCCGGTAACGGAAAAAGTCAGGCAGAAGATAAGTATCTACAGCAATGTGCCGGTCGAGAGAGTTATCAGCCTGGAGGACTCGGCAAGCATATATAAAATACCGGCCAGTCTGCGTGAACATACTATGGATTTCGAGGTTCTTAGATTATTGAAGCTCGAGGACAGGATAAATCTTCGCAATGAACGAAAGGCATGGGCAAAATGGTGCGATTTCACAGACAGGATCGACGCGGAAACATATAATGTTTCGATCGGAATAACAGGTAAATATATTACCGTACGTGACAGCTATGCTTCGATAATAAACGCGTTGGAACACGCTGGCATAGCGCTGGGCAGTAAGATAGATATAAAGTGGATCGACACGACGGAGGTAGATGGCTCAAACGTCGCTGAGAAATTAAGGGCTGTTGACGGGATAATTGTCCCCGGCGGATTCGGCACACGCGGAGCAGAGGGAAAAATATCCTGTATTAAATACGCAAGAGAGAACGACCTGCCTTATCTTGGCATATGCTATGGCTTCCAGATGGCTGTGTTGGAATTTGCGCGTAATGTCTGCGGGCTGGATAAGGCAAACAGTACCGAGATCGAGCCTGACTGTGAGCAGGCCGTGATCGATATCCTGCCGGAGCAGAAAAAGATCGAAGGACTCGGCGGGAACATGAGATTAGGCGGCAGAGATATTGAGATCAAGCCTGATACGCAAGCGTGGGAAATGTTTGGGAAAAAAGACAGTGTTCGGATGCGGTTCAGGCATAGGTACGAGGTCGATCCTAAGTATATCGAACAGTTGGAATCGAACGGACTCGTTTTCAGCGGCAAGGCTCCTGACCATCCTATCATGCAGATATTGGAACTGGAGAATCATCCTTACTTTTTCGCTACGCAGGCACATCCATGTTTGACATCAAGGCCGTTGCGACCTCAGCCGATGTTCGTGGGCTTAGTAGCTGCCGCGATGAAAAGGCAATACCCGGATGCTAAGCTGCCGAATTCGATCGAAGCGGTGAATAAAGTGAAAACCTTGGCGTAAAAATTTAGCCTATGTAATAAGGCAGCCGAGCCAGATCGATAGCTATATCGATGGTTATGATCCGTACGGATTTGGGAACCTGCAAGTAGCAAGGCGAGAAGTTCAATATACCCTTAATGCCTGTTTTGACGAGGGTATCTGTTACCTGCTGAGCAGCACTTTCGGGGACAGCAAGAATAGCGACGGTAATATTTCTCTTCTTTAAGCTGTTTATCTTTGAGATGTTCTCGATGGTAACTTCGCCGAGTTTTTTACCGATACGTTTAGGATCACTGTCGAAAGCAACGACGAGATCAAAGCCGTAATTAGCAAATCCTTTATAAGCTAAAACCGCGGAGCCCAGATTACCTACTCCGATCAGGGCAACTTTGTGGCCTTTATTAATTTTGAGAATTTTCGATATCTGTTTCGACAGCTTATCGATATCGTATCCGCTGCCGGGCTTGCCAAATGCGCCGAAGTATGAAAAGTCTTTGCGTATCTGCCAGGCATTAGTGCCGATTATATCAGCAATCGCACTGCTGGATATGTTGGTTTTGCCCTGAGCGGCAAGCATATGCAGACACCTCAAATATACGGGCAATCGCCTTATTGTTTCACCTGGGATCTTACGATATCTCATTTCTATATTTCTAACGCTTATAGTATATAACAAAAAGAAGACAAATGCCGGCTTTGACTATTAAAAAAGTTCTTTTTATTCATTAAGTTAGAGACTCTTAGATACAAAACCTGATTAACACCGTGATAAGCTATGAAAATCACCCGTTAATGTCAAGTCTGGCTATATAATGCGGGCTTATGTTATAATGAACATTGAAGCTTATGATGAAGTAATAATAGCATATAACAAAAAGAAGACAAATGCCGGTTTTGACTAGAAGCCTTCCCAAAACATGGTTCGTTACGAAATTGTGCGAAAAGTTCGAGGGCAAGGCTGGAGGCGAAAAAAGTGGCAAAAATGAGGCCGTTAGCGATTTTGAAAGGTTGATCCAAGTTGTTAATAAGCCGATATATTTGAAAATAACTACATATAAAAAAATAACTTGCGTGACTTGGTTTTATTCTTATTCTATTTTTATTAATACTTATAAGACGTTCTGGATAACGAGATGCTATACAGAGTAGCTATTATTCCCTTAATCATGTTGTTAGTGTTTTTATCTTCAGGCAGCGGTCTGGCGGACGTAAATGAGCTGAATGTTCCGGTTAAAAAAGAAATAACTGCTGCCCACGATAATAATGAAACCACATCTATCATCGATGACACTAATGATATATACACCGGCTTTGCCAAATCTTTTACCGAGGAATATGCTCTGCTGCTTAGCGAGTTTGTCAACGAAGAAGGGATGGTCAATTACGGTAAACTTCGCAGGCAAAGATTACGGCTCAAAGCGACAATTTCACAGCTGAGTTTAATAGACGAGATAGAATACGAAAGTGCATCCGTTGATGAGAAAAAAGTTTTTTGGATCAATGCCTTTAATCTACAAGTGCTTAATATTATTGTAGAAAATTATCCCATTGAATCAAAGAGGCTCCGCAGATTGTGGTGGCCGCCCGACAGCATAAGACACATCCCACCAGTCAGTATGGTCGGGACACCCAAGTGGAACCGTTTTAAATTTATCGTAATGAATGAGCAATTTACACTGACTGAGATCGAAAACCGATTCCTAAG
>JANQHJ010000086.1 GCA_028282745.1 Sedimentisphaerales bacterium
TTTTCTTCGATAAGTCTTCTTCTTGATACGACTATATTATGGCCTTCTATATCGATCTTGAGGATCTTACACTCGACATCTTTACCAATAAACCTGCTAATATCACCCGGCTTTCTGATATCTACCTGTGACGCCGGCAAAAACACCGGGACACCGATATCCACCAGTAAACCACCTTTTATTCTTCGGATCACTTTACCGGTAACAACATCGCCCTCTTTCTGGGTAGTGATGATATTTTCCCAGCCCCTGATCCGGTCTGCTTTACGCTTGCTCAATACTACCAGCCCGTCGCCTGAGTCGGTATCTTCGAGAAGAACCTCGATCTCTTTGCCCTGTTCGATCTCATCCGGCTCATCGAATTCACTCGAATCGATAATACCTTCGCTCTTGAGCCCTACCTCTACAATAACGTCATTTCCAATCTGTGAAACGACTGTCCCTTTCAGGATAGTCCCCGGAAGCCTGGAATCGACTTTTTTCTGCAGAGCCTGCTCGAGATACTGATTCTCATCATCTCCAAACATCTGCTCCACCTGCTGCTCGATCTCCTCGTGAGACATACCTAATTTGCTAACAATATTTCTATCTACCATAAAACTGATTCCCATGTGGAGTCACTAATGACCTGCTTAACGGCTCTCCACTTAAACACCGAAAAACAGTCGTGCCACGCGACACATTTTCCAAAGGTTAATTTGAAAAAAACACATTGGCCAACGCAGCCAATGCGCCTATTGCATTATTTATAATTTCTTAGCTATTGACTTTTATAACTTTCCAGCTTTTCAACAAACTCAGCAATAATCCATTCCGGGGTCGAGGCCCCTGCCGTCACACCGGCACTTTTCTTACCACCCAGCTGTGCCTTATCAAACTCGCTCCAGTTCTGCAAATGATACGTCTGCTCGTTGTACCGTCTGCAAAGCTCTGCCAGCTTACGCGTATTGGCGCTGTCAAGTCCGCCAAGAACGAACATTATATCGACTTTCCGGCACAAGTCTATAGCGGCTTGCTGCCTTTTTATCGCTTCTTTACACAAAGTATTTATAGCTTTGAGCTCTCGAAAGCCATGGTTGCTGATCGCAGCCAGCATCCTTGAGAAATATTGCGGGCTTTGAGTCGTCTGACAAATGACACCTAACCTGCTTTCTGTAGGCAACTTATGAACATCCTGTTCGTCGGCGACCACAATAAAATCGCTTACACAGCCGACCACCGCCTTAATCTCAGGATGATCCTTATTACCAAGCACCACGACTTTATAGCCCTGAGATTCGAGCTCAATAGCGATTTTTTGCACTCTTTTTACGAGCACACAGGTCGCGTCTATGATATTGAGCCCTTTATTTTTCAATTTATCTATTTCTGCCGGTGCCGCTCCATGAGAACGAATAAGTACTGTACCACTGCTAATATCTTCCATTTCATCGACCGTGCGAAGCCCCATATCAGAGAGCTTATTGACAACATCATTGTTGTGAATTATCGAGCCGAGGCAATAGACATTCTCCTGATTTTGCAGAACATCCTCAGCGGTGCTTATAGCATTTTTAACACCGGCACAGAATCCGCACTTTTGAGCAACGTGTACTTCCATATCAAGCCTTTATTCCTTGGGCTCTTTCACATCTTCTATTTCATAAGGCTGCTTACCGCGAACAACCCGTGACTCGTTCAGCATTTTTCTCATACTATTCGTAAGATACTCAGCAAGCTCATCATCTGTCATTTGCGAAGCCTGTTTATAAGGAATACTTTTTCCATAACGAACGGTAATATTATGCCAAGGTGAAAAGAATTTTTTCGTTCGAGGCCAGCACTCATAAGCTCCATCTATTACGACCGGCACAATAGGAGCCTTGGTCTTTCGACACAGCATCGCAAATCCCGACCGAAGGGATGCTATCTTACCATCAGCGGTTCGAGTAGCCTCAGGGAAAAGACAAAGCCCATAACCTTCTTTTAATTTTCTAAGCATTGCTTTTATCGCAGATAAATCGGCGCTGCCACGCTTAACCGGAATGACACCTATCGAACAACATATATATCTGAAGAACCAGTTATGGAACAAAGTATCGCGGGCTACGTAAACAAGCTGTCTCCTAAGCGGCGCGCCGCAAAAGATCGGGTCGAGAAAACTCTGGTGATTACTGATAAGGACAAAAGGCCCCTTTCGCGGGACGTTGTTCTGCCCTATCAGGTGCATCCTGAAAAAAGTAACGCAATACATCCTACACGCCCATAGAGCGAATATATACCATCCCCTGTTGAGTAATTTCAGGATCATTTTATGTTCATGCACTCCTTGATCTTTCCAACCACCTCTTCCAGACTCATATTTGTAGTGTCGATCAGCACCGCATCATCAGCCGGCTTCAAAGGACTCTCACTTCTGGACTCATCTATCGCATCTCTTTTCATTATTGCCTCTTTCAGCTTTTCGAGCCCTGTATCTTCCCTGCCCTGCAAATCTTTAAGCCTTCGCCTGGCACGTTCTTCGACATCAGCAATAAGGTAAAATTTAAAATCAGCGTCAGCAAAAGCTATCGTCCCCTGGTCCCTGCCCTCGGTGACTATCTTACCGTGCTCCTTCGCGAAATCACGTTGAAGCTTAACCAAAACTTCACGTATCTTTTTAGCTGATGCGATATACCTGGAATTTGCCGTAACGTCGCTTTGACGTATCATCTCCGTAGCGTCAATGTCATTAACAGAAACCTTCATACCGTCTGCACCTGGCTCAAATTTAAATTTCGTGTGCTTAAGCACTGATAACACTTGTTTCGAATCAGTTAATTCAACTCCAGCCTGCATCGCCGCCAGCGTAACAGCACGGTACATAGCACCCGTATCAAGAAAGCTCATCCCAAGCTCTTCAGCTAATATTCTCGCAACAGTACTTTTACCGCTGGCAGCCGGGCCGTCTATCGTTATGACAAATTGTCCCACATCAACTCTCTGTATTAACCATCTCGGAATTGTCCACACGCACAACAACAATACTCGTATCATCAACCTGCCGAGATAAACCGACGAATCTCCTTCGATAGCCGAGTATATCACGCAACATTACTTCAGATGGTGCGCATGAATATTTTGTCACTGCGCTTAGCATATTATCCCTGCCCCATGTATCACCTTCGAAGTTCACCGCATCGGTCAAGCCATCCGTATAGAAAACAAGCGTATCACAAGGCTTGATATTGACAACATCGGTTTCATACTCTGCGTTCTCATCCACGCCAAGAACAAGACCGCCTTTATCAAGATCGATTATCTCACCGTCGCTAACTAATACCGTCGGCTCATGCCCACAGTTACAATAAGATACCTGCATCTTCTCGATATCAATGATAGCATAGAACAAAGTCACGAACTCACCGACCGTACATTCCTGACAAGCCAGCTTATTGAGCCTGTTTATTGTCTCTTTAATGTTACCAGCCCCACCAGCATCTGCATAAGCTCTGACCGCGCCACGGAACATACTTGTCATGATGGCCGCCGGAATGCCCTTGCCTATCACGTCGGCAATAGCAACGACTAAAAGGTTGTCGGATAACTTTATAAAATCATAAAGATCGCCGCCGACATCAAAACACGGAATATATTTAGCAGCAACATCAAGCCCCTTTATCTCAGGAGCTTCTGCCGGGATCATCCTCCGCTGAATCACCCCAGCTAATCGCATCTGCTCTGCCATCCTTGCACCGTGAAGTGCCTTTCGATATAGCCTGGCATTCGTTATCGCAGTTGCGCATTGTGAGGCTACCGCCTGGGCCAGCTTAATATCTTCTTCATAAAACTGCTTAGGCTTAGGACTATAAAGTCGCAGCACGCCAATGTCGGTATTGCGATACCTCATCGCCACCGTCAACTGACTGACCAGCCCCTCCCGGATAGCCGCCTCAGGATACTTCACTCGGCCGTCAACACGCATATCATCAACCACTATATACCCATCCTCAAAGGCAGCCTTGATCACAGCGTCCTCTTTAGAAACCGCACCTTTGAGCCTGTATAATTCGCTCAGACCGTAAGTGCTGTACATCTTAAGATCGCCGCTATTATCGCCAAGCAGCCTGATAGAACAGGCCTTAACGTCCGTTATCTTTACAGCCGCTTCCGCAAGACGTTCGAGGACCTCTTTAAGCGAAAACGAGCCGGCAACCAGCGTAGATAGCTGATATATCTGCTCTTCTCGTTCAAGTTGTCTTTTACTTTTCTTTGCCATAATCAAATCACTAATTATAGTTTAATCTAACAATTATAAGCGAATATCGCCCGCATACAACACATAATTTAGATTATCGAAATCCTTGCATATCATAACTTTACACAATAAAATAGTCTCCGGGATTAAGCTTTAATTATAAGCCTGTTAGAAAGTAATTAAACGATATGAGCGACGTTGCAAAACATATCATTTTTAAAGGACGCGTACAAGGTGTAGGCTTTAGATTTACTGCTTATGGCCTTGCCAAAAGACACTGTCTCGCCGGGCAAGTCAGGAACCTGCATGACGGTTCTGTGGAGATGATCGCCCAGGGCCTGCAGCAGAATATTACTGATTGCATAGCTGACCTGCAGGAAAATTTCAGCGTTAGAAAGCAAGACATAACCATCACAGAGATAGCTCCAAATCCGAGCTTATTTGAATTCAAAATTACTTACTAAAAATCTGATGTTATTCGCTAACAGATAGTTTATGTGCTATCTGTGACACCAACTCAGGAGTGATAGGTTCACCGGGCCGGGCCATCTCAGATATGACAGCCTCTACCTCGAGAGTTTCCGGAATCTCGCTAAGAACCTCAGCAACTTCAGGATTGCTCTCAACTACGTCATCAGTTGCGACTATATTTGATTTGTTTATATCAGATTCCACTGACAGGATCACCATTAGCGAAACCAAAAGAAGGTAGAATGAGCACATCAAGACACACATTACACTCTTACCTGTTCTGCTTTTTATCAAATCCATATACTGCCTTTTGAAAGTGCTCTGTAGAAAAGTTGTAACATCAGGTCATTGCGAGCGCAGCGAAGCAATCTTAAACGTTCAAAAATCAAGATTGCCGCAGTCGCTATCGCTCCT